>CAZZBU010000030.1:4808-32122 GCA_964652315.1 uncultured Bacteroidales bacterium | reverse complement strand
AAAACGGAGAAGCAGAGGTTAAAGGTAACCTGACTATCAAAGGTGAGACCCACCCTGTAACTTTTGTTGCAAAAGAAAATGGTAAAGGTTATAATGCCTTTCTGACCATCGATCGTACGAAATATAATGTTCGATACGGCTCAGGTAAATTTTTTGATAACCTGGGAGACAATATGATCTACGATGATTTTACTTTGGATGTGAACCTTGTAACCCAATAATTGCTTTGTAAGAATAATTAATGCCGGATGCAGTTTTGTTTCCGGCATTTTTGTTTATATCCCTTTTCGAAAAAGAGAATCAATTATATTTGGACTGTCATTCTTCCAATTGTTTTTTTTATTTACTAATCCAAGTGTTTTGAAAAGGTTTTTCATCCTCGTATTAAGCAGTAATGTTTGTGGATGAAGAAATAGCCCAGCGGGGCGGACAAAAATATGCTACCGAAGCAGGCCGTGAAAACGAACAACATGTGTTTACCCTGAAATCAGATCGCGGAGGTTTTACACCACGTGGTTTTACTATTGATTCAGATTCAGTCTTCCTTCGAAAAGCGCAAACCCTTAAATCCTATTTTGCACCGTATTATGATAAAAGTTGATTTTTATTTATGGTTTCACACGCAAAAGAATGTATATTTGCAAGGCTTTGGGCATTTAGCTCAGTTGGTTTAGTCCGCCGGCTGGCGGATGACAGGGCAAAACTCACTGGTTCTTTTTTTTCTTATATAGTTTCTGGGGCATTTAGCTCAGTTGGTTTAGAGCGTCGCCTTGACAGGGCGGAAGTCACTGGTTCGAATCCAGTAATGCCCACTTATTTCCTCCATTTTTGTGGCTATATGGATGATTTCGAGGTAATTATTACGGGGTTATATGTTCTAAATAAAGAAGACCATCTTTTTTAGATATGAATAATGTTATTGACTGCCTTATCGCAGCATTTCCGACAGAGCAGATTTATTTAATATATAAACGTTTTTTCCTTTGGCCCTGATGATGCCTTCATCATGAAGATCTCTTATTACACGGGCAACAGAAGGCCTGGCCACACCAAACATCCCGGCCAGTTCAGCCTGACTGTTAGGCAATATCAATTCCATGGTATTTTGTCTATTCACCTGTTCAAGCAAGTAATGCGCCACTTTACCGCGTATGGTATGCAACCCCAGCAATTTTATTTTTTTGGAAAGATGCTGTGCCCGATTGGCCATAATGTTTAAATAGTTGTGCAATACTTTTTCATTTTCGCGGAAAACGGTCAGCAGATCAGCGCGTGGAATCATAAGCATGCGGGTTTCCTGCGTGGCAATAATATCTACGGGTAAAGCATTATCATCGCCAAAGATAAAGGCAGAGGCTACTGTATCAGGTGCCTTGAGCTCTTCGATCCGGATTACCTTGCCTTCAAAATCCGTAATCTCGCCAACCACAGCACCCTTAACAATAATAAACAGCCGATCATAAATATCACCACTGCTGGCCACCATGTCACCTTTCTGATAAGTCCTGACCTGATGGTGCACATTTCGAATAATCAAACCAATTTCATGGGGAGAAAGGCTACGAAAAAGGTAGTTATTACCCAAAATATCAGCATAATTTAAAAAACAAAAGCTGCAATTTTCATTGCATGGTTCAATCAATTCTTTTACATCCATATTGTAACATCTGATACAAAAGCAAAGATACTTACAAATTAATTTCCGGAACAAAATAACTTCTTTGTATTTATATATTTAAATATGTTTATATATTTGCATGGTATTTATTCACCCAATACGTGAAAAATCATGTTGAAAGATTATTCGGTCCTTTATGATAATAATGACAGGACTATTATGAAACTGGCAGAGGATTCATTAAATCCTAAATTGGACAGAATTCATGAAATCATTGCATTTGCAAAGGAAGCTGAAATCACAACTATTGGAATAGCCAATTGTATTACCTTCGAAAAAGAAGCGAAACAACTGGAAAATTTGCTCCAAAAGCATAACCTTTCAGTCGTACGGGCTAATTGCAAACTGGGATGCATGCCAAATGATGCCATACTACCCGGTTATAAAGGTGTGTCCTGTAACCCGGCCGGACAGGCAAAAGCTCTCGAAGAAGGTGGTACCGAAATGAATGTTGTCATGGGGTTATGCCTTGGACATGACATGGTATTTAATAAAAACTCAAAAGTACCTACCTCTACACTGATAGTAAAGGATAGAAAGCTAAAACACCATCCGTTGGATGGTTTTGAGTAACTGTACCGGATTTTTAATCCACTTTATAAGCTGATTGTCCAGTCAGTCAATTAAAATTAATATTTCAATAAAATAACACCCATAGAAATCTCTACTCTCTACTTGTTGAACTTTTTCCATTAATGATTGTTTCTTAATATATGAGAATTATTCTTATTAAAGAATATATATTATGGCAGAAAAAGGAATCCGGGAAAAACTTATGGAAAAAAATCTGCGTGTTACGCCTCAACGTATTGCGGTATATGAGGCAGTTAAGCAACTTAAATTTCATCCATTAGCAGAAAACATCCATGAACATGTAAAGAAGGAGCATCCAAATCTTGCCCTGGGTACAGTATATAAAATCCTGGATATGTTGGTAGAAAACGGGTTAATCAGACGGGTGAAAACCGATAAGGATCATGTGCGGTACGATGCCATCACAGAGAAACACCATCACTTGTATTGTTATGAATCCGATCGCATAGAGGATTATTTTGACCGTGAACTGGATGAGTTGATTAACAACTATTTTCAGGATAAAAACATTCCGGGATTTACCATAAAGGATGTCAAACTGCAACTAGTCGGACGATTTAGGAAACACTAGAAAAGTGCATATACCAAATTAATTAAATAAATAATTATGTTTAACCGCCTGAAATAAAGGCAAAAACAAAAAAGTAACATGGAAGAAAATGTATTAAAAGAAGAAAAAATCCACATGCCACGGATTGGCGATCGTGCCCCTGAGTTTACTGCAAGCACCACCCAGGGTGAAATCAAATACCCATCAGATTACAAAGGCAAATGGTCAATCCTTTTCAGTCACCCTGCTGATTTTACGCCGGTTTGCACCTCCGAGTTTATGACCTTTGCCACTATGGAGCATAAATTTGAGGAAGCCAATTGTAAACTCGTAGGCTTATCAGTTGACGGCCTGTTCAGCCATATTGCCTGGTTACGTACCATTAAAGAAAAAATTGAATACAAAGGCATGAAGAATGTGGAAGTTAACTTTCCACTGATTGACGACATTAAAATGGACGTAGCAAAAAAATACGGCATGATTCAGCCCAACGAAGACACTACCAAGGCTGTCCGCGCAGTCTTCTTTGTTGACCCTGAAGGCATCATCCGCACCATCATCTATTACCCGCTAAGTCTGGGCAGAAATTTCGATGAACTTTACCGTGTGCTTATTGCCCTGCAAACAGCAGATGCTTTTGAAGTGGCAACCCCTGCTGATTGGAGGCCAGGTGATGAGGTTATCGTACCTCCGGCAGGCTCATGTGGTGTAGCCAAGGACCGCATGGAAAGCAAAGACAAAGATGTTACCTGCCACGACTGGTTCTTCTGCACCAAAAAAATTGATAAAGATACCGTTTACAAAGCTGTTTTAAAAAAATAGATCAAAATCAAAAAACTGCTGGTAAGTATAGCCAGCAGTTCTTTTTAGTCCCAGGAATAATTAGATTTATATGATTGTCCGTTTTATTACCAATCTACCTAAAAAATGAATTGATATATTTTGCTGGTCAATATTTTGTCCTTTAACGTTTTCCAATCAACTGATGGCATTAGTGGACCGGCCGCCTCCGCAAGCTGAAGGAGGAACCATGCATCTTTCCGACAAACATTTAGTGCATTATGCGACATTTAGAAAGCAACAAACTTCATCAGCGACGCTATTAAGTCCTCCTTTTAGGAGGATTTAGGTCATTTGATAAACCGATAAACAAACAAACATGCAGTAAGTAGAAATTTGGGTCGAATCAGTAGGCTATGCGTTACGACATTATAAACTGCATTTTTTATCTTCAATTCGAGGCAACAAAACTCTCCCACAGGTACATGCCAGATAGCTTTCCCGACAGAGGGTAATCTCCAACCTTTTTGAACCCCGTATTCAAGTATGGGTGTTGACCACGGGTACTTCTTCAGCTTATTGTCCGGCGTGGTGTAATACATGTCTTCACTAATAAAATTTATAAGCGCACCGGCAGACTTTTCAATACCGCTGTACAATACTGTTTTTTTTGTATGATGGCGAAAACAAATTCATGATCTATAAAAAAAATGTTTATCGCCTGTAGAATATCATCAAATCTCAAAAATACTTTAATCGTCCAAATCCAGTGTTCAAAAACAAATTACTATTCCTCAATGGAAGGATTCAGGACAATGTTATGTGCAACATCTCACCTTGTTGTTGGGTGGCAAACATTTTTAATTTCGTTGGAGCCGGACCAGAGAGTACATTTCCAGACATATCATAGGTTGAGTGGCCAAAACTGCTGCATTTGAGAACTTCATCCTCAACATCATAATTCAATTCACGTCCTCCATGAGAACAAGAATCCGCAAAGGCGAGGTATGTGCCATCACCTTTCCGTACAACAATTACTTTTAAGTTTTCAACCTGATGGGTAAGGTTAGTTTTACCACAACCCTCCTCACCTTGCAAACACAGGCAATCCTGAAGATGGGTTAATTAACAGCTAATTTACGGGAGAAAAATGATATACAACACCAAATTTCATAAAACCTGAGCCAGGCATTTCAAAATCTTTCTGATTATAGTAATCGTGATAGATTGCTGAACCGCGATATATATCAAATGAAAATCCAAACCTGGCACCATCATCAAATTGAAATGGTGTAAGATTGAAACCCACCACAGGTCCATGAGACCAGCGATTTATCGAATATTCAGGAAGTGTTAGGGCATGATCACTCACATCCAACAGATTACATTGAAGCAGATAGCCTAACTTAACTGTAAACGTTCCATAAGGATCCTTTTTTCTGAAAAAAGAAAGGTTATAGGTTAAAGGAACCACCAGCTGGTGTAAATTTAAATCGCGGTTACCAGTGAAGTTGTTTATATTATCGTTGTATGTAAACTGCTGGCTGGAATATAAATAATCAATTCCGGTCTCAAAATCATGTTGTCCAGCAGGTACCGTCACATGAGCACCGGCATTAGCACCAACTTTAGTAGCTCCGGTATAGGCATCAGGTTCTGTGCCGTTTGTAGCTCCGGTAGATGCATCAAGAGAAACATCTTCGACAACAGTTAGGTCCGTATTTTCAATCACTCCTCCATTATGTACCCCCACAGATATTTTAACCTGAGGTTTTCTTTCCTGGGCTTTCTTTTGATTTTGAATGATACATCCGGAGCATAATATAAGCATGCCCATTACAAAAACGTATGTTATCTGACGCATAAAAGAAATTTTTAACAAATGTTGGTTCATAAAAAATCAGCAATAAAAATCACAGACTATAACAGCCTGAATCTGAACTTTCCCTGACTAAAGACAGCAGAAAATTCCAACGGTTGCATCATTCAAACAATTAATATCCTTTATTGCATATTAACTATGTTCTGTCATGATATTTTCCTAAATTCACCATAGTAACCAATAATAAAAGTGGACTATGAGCTCCAATCATTACTCACAAAAGGATAGCATAAAATTAATGCACCAAGCCCTTCATCATGTGATTTATATTGAACAATACAAAAACCCGCAGGGCTATTTTGGTTGCTCTTATCATTAAATAACAAAGCCCGCCCCGGAAAGGGACAGGCTTTTTGCATATTGTTACAATATGTATATGGTGTGAAGAATTATCTGTTCCAGCTTTCAGTATTAAGCATCCAGGCTTCAAGTGCCAGTTCATCTTCAGCAATCACTTCATTATCCTGAATATTCTCATGAAAAGTAACCATCCAGTCTTCGATGATAAGTTTTTCCTCAATTATTGCCGTTTCCCAGGTATTGGTGTTCACCATCCAGTTTTCAAGTTCCATTGCCGGTTCGTTTATCATTTCTGATTCCCAGGTTTCAGCATTCAGCATCCATGATTCAATCTCCAAAGAAGTTTCTTCAGCTACTTCCATTTCAAATCCAACTGCAGAAGAACTGAAAATATCTTTTACAGCATTAAAGGAGTTATTGATGATTGTTTCAATCTGTACATTATTAGTAAATACAGCAAAATCTGAAACTGATTTTTGTGCTGTAGCACTGCCTAAGGTTGCAATTACCATAATGATTGCTATGCTTGCTTTTTTTATTCCGGTATTGTTACTTAAAGTTTTCATGGCTTCTCTTTTTATAAGTTCGTTTATTTAATCAATTGTTTATGTTATTTCATTTTCTGTGCCAAAGGTTTTAAAGTGTTGTCTTACTGTTTTTTACAGCGGATAGATTGAATTGTTAACCCCCTGTTTTCTGAACGGTTTTAAAACACCAGTGTACGCGAGCGTACATAAGAAACTATGTATTATTTTTTAAATGCAATCACAAATATTCCCGTAGATTAGAATCTTTTAATCATTCAAGATTAAAAAAAAAGCTTCATCTTAATGACAAAGCTCTTTACCTAAATTCTGAATATGATTTTACAATTGTCTACTTATTCCATGCATCAGGATTACACATCCAGTCTTCCAATTCAAGTTCAGATTCTGTGATTTCCTCATCGGTTGGTACATTTTTATGGAAGTTTAGCATCCAGTCTTCAACAGATGGTCCATCTTCAACCTCTGCAGTCAGCCAGCTTTGGGTGTCCAGCATCCAGTCTTCAACTTTCATTTCAGCCTCATCAACATAATTGCTTTCCCAACTTTCAGTGTTCAGCATCCAGTTTTCAACTTCAAGAGGAGCTTCTACAACAACATCAAAATCAAACACAGGAAGGATATTCAAAACTTCCTTAACAGTCTGAAGAGATTCATTCATCACATTATCCAATTCTGTTTTACTGAGATATGACAAATCTGAAACAGATTTTTGCGCATACATACTGCCAAAAGTTAAGAAAACAACTCCTAACACAACAGTTATTTTTTTTATCCGGAGAAAGTTTACTAAAGTTTTCATGGCTTCTTCTTTTATATAAGTTTGTTTATTCAATCATTTGTATACCGCATAAACATTATCTGTGCCAAATTACATATAATATTGATTTACTGTTAATTAAGAGCAACAAGAAACAAATCTAAAACAATAATTCATGAACGGTTTTATAACACTGGTGTACGAAAACGAACACAAATAAGACCTGTGTGTCTTATTTTAGGAATGCAACTCACAAACTGAATAACCTACAACACATTCAGCGCGTCCAAACAAAACACGAAGACTTAAAAACCAGCAAGAAATTTAAGGAGGGGAGCCTAAAAAAAATGGTGAAAACTGTAAGGGATGGTATATTGTTGTTGTATGGTTCATGGTTACATCAAAAAAAGAACAAAAAAAAAGCCCCAAACGGGGCCCTGCAATTAGTTAACGGTTTCGTCAAGCGCTTTACCAGGCTTAAATTTTACAACTTTTTTGGCAGGTATTTGAATTTCCTGACCAGTTTGAGGGTTCCGGCCTGTGCGTGCAGAACGTTCAGAAACTGAAAATGTTCCGAAACCGATAAGTTGTACACTGTCTCCTTTAGAAAGTGCTCCTTTAACAGCGTTAGTAGTAGCATTAAGAGCTCGTTCAGCATCAGCCTTTGTCAGTCCGCTTTCTTCACTGATTGCAGTAACTAATTCTTGTTTGTTCATAATGAATTTAATTTGGTTAAAGATTCGAAAATAAAGATAAAGATAATATTTTTTCCTTTCAAAGTACTTTGCATTTCCTGTAGTAATTTTGATGATTTCTCACAATGATACCATGAAAGCACTTGTAAATATAGGCTTAACTAAGGAAAACCCCAGCAAAATTTGGGATTTTTTCGCTAAAAACATCCATTTTTTCTTCATTTCAGGGGATTTTTGCCTTTTTGGACTGAAAAATCCAAAAGAAGCTGAACATTTTTTGTAGTGATGAAAGTGAATTTGTATAGATTTATACATATTACCAGCATTTCTGAATGTGCGCGACAATGATCCCAAGGCTGTGGGCCACTTTATAATGGCAAGCTTGTTATATTAAAAACTGTTTGGTAATTAATATGAAGATATAAGGGGCTGTCCAAAAAGTAATTTCCGGACAGCCCCTTTTTAGTTATATCCTGTATTGCTAAATCCCGTAAAGCAATTTTAAAAGTCCTTTTATCCTTTTTTTCACTTGAGCCTATTCACTCAATTTAGATTAAAATTAATTGAAAATCATTTAGTTCACTGACGGAGTAATAACAAATTTTCGGAATTCAATCGGCCCGTGATCACCCTGTACCATAATTGGGCCGGGCTCGCCCTCGTTGCTGTCGAGGGAACCACCTGTTATACCCGGTATTGGACGGTTCGAAATGACTTCAACTCCATTAAATACAACCGTTACATGTCGTCCGACTAAGGTAACTTCATAAGATTGCCACTCTCCAGGATCCTTAGCAGCATTAACTGACGGTGCAATAAATCCGTAAATGCCACCGATACTTACATCATCTGCTCTTCCTTTTGAATCTTCAATCTGTAGTTCATGACGGCCACGCAGATAAATTCCGCTGTTACTTCCTTCCGGATACCTGAATTCTATGCTGAGTTTAAAATCATTAAATTTTTGGGCGGTAATTAAGTTGCCCCCTTTTTCGGGGTTCACCAGTATGCCATCCACCATTTTAAATTTATTATTCTCCGGAATAATCCAACGATCCATATTGTCGGTAAGTAAATTCACAGGAGCGCCCCACACCGGCGGCTCTTTTCTTTCTAAACCTGGTGCACGAACACCGGTAAACTTAAGCTTATTTCCGTCGAGCATTTTATACCCCGAGAGCTTGTCATCTTTCAACGTGAATTCAAAATAGATATCATCAATATCCATCCATTGCGGAGGTATCGTAAAGTGGTATTTATCCTCACTTGCGTTATAATGCACTTCGGAAATGGGCCGTGCGCTTCCCTCGTAACCCACATAATATCCAACAAGGGTTGAAAAACCCGATAATTTAACTTGCAACCATCCAGGGAAACCCTCAGACGACATTAAGCCATGCCTGAAAATTCCAAGATTTTTTAATTGATCCTCTTCCATGGTTATGGTAAGGTCCCATTTACCAATGAGTTCCGAATCACTTTCAACGCGTTGTGCGTGAACAGTAGTAAAACCAATTATTGCTAAAACATTCAGAAACAAAATACTCTTTAATTTTTTCATAGATCTGTATTTAAAAATGAACACTCATGTCTTATTAATATACAAATCTAATTAAAAACAAAATCCGGATAACCATCATTTCCAATTTAACAACGATTAAGAGTCTAAACAGGCAGTAACTTAAACGTGCTCAATATAACCTTCCTCAACAGCAAACTTAATGAGTGAGGCAGTGTTTTTTGTTCCTGTTTTTAAAATTAGATTCTTCCGGTGGCTATCAATGGTCAGGGGACTTACGAAGAGCTTCTCAGCAATCTGGGAGTTGGTAAGCCCTTCAGCTATTAGCTTTAGTACTTCTATCTCACGTTTGGATAAATAAATGGCGTGCTGTTCCTGGTGGCGTATTTGTTTCATCACCTCTTTTGAAAAGAAATGTTTGTTTTCGCTGGCACACAAAATGGCTTCAATAATTTCATGAGGTTCAGCATTTTTCAACACATATCCAAGGGCGCCGTTTTCAATCATGCTGTTGACATAATATTGCTGATTGTAGGTGGTCAGGGCAACAATTTTAAGGGCTTTATTTCGTTTTTTCACTTCCTTGCAAAGCTCAATACCGCTAATATCGGGCAGTTTAATATCCATTAGAATAACACCTTGCTGAAAATCAGGCAACAGACTAATGCAGTCCCTGCCTTTCATGGCAATTCCTTTCAGCTCAAGGCCTTCAGCCTTATTGATAACATTGATCAGACCTTCGGTGACAAGAGGATGATCCTCAACAATCATTACTGGTATCATCGGTTGTATATTTAGTTATGTTGTTAAATTCAATGAGCACTTCTGCCCCCTTTCCCGGTGACGAAATAATATCGCACCTACCTCCAAAGGCCTGCACCCTGGCTTTTATATTGCTCAACCCTTTCCCACAGGTTTTAAAAGCCACCTCTGGTTCAAATCCTTTTCCATTATCCTGGTATGACAGATTAAGGCGTTTTTCTTCAATCATCAACTGAAGAAATACCTCTGTAGCCCCCGCATGTTTCAGGGCATTGTTAAGGAGTTCCTGCGCTGTACGATATATGGTCATTTCAAAATCAGGGTCAAAACGGACATCATTACCAAAAAATTGAAAAATAATTTTGCAGCTGTCATCCTTGTCAATGCAGGAGTAATAATTTTCAATAGCCGCCTTAAGACCATAACGCATCAGGCTTTCGGGCATCATGTTGTTGGCTACATTATGCAATTCCGTAACGCTGCTGTCGAGGAGCTGTAATGCATTTGCAAACATTTTTTGCCCCTTCTCATCAAGAAAAATTCTTTCTTTCATATTATTCAAACTAAGTTTAATACCGGATAATAATCCTCCAAGCCCGTCATGTAAATCACGGGCCATACGGGTCCGCTCATTTTCTTCACCCTTAAGTGCAGAAGTTGTAGCGATAAGCTGTTTGTCTTTTTCAAGCTGCTCGATTTGCTGAGTCCGTATGGTGAGTTTATGTTCAGCAATAACTTTTTTTTGAAGCATATTGCGGTTAATGAAGATAAATACCGTTAAAAGTGAAAGTGTTAAAATGATCAGGATTAAAATAATACCGTTTCTCACCTTTGTTTTTATAGAAAGCTTACTGATTAACAAGTCTTTTTTGGCTGTGTCATATTTAGCCTTCAGGTTTAAGATTTCTTTTTCAGATTCAAGTTTAAAAATGCTGTCTTTATGCACAAGGTATTCTGTTAAAAAATCATGGGCATCTTTATAATTTCCTTTTTCTTCGTAAACATCAGCGATGTCTTTCAGCACAACTTGCTTAAGCTCGGGTTCAACATAACCATTACCCAAAATTCGTTTCATATAAAAAATGGCGCTATCTGGTTGACGATTCATTCTGAAGATATTGGCCAGATTGTATAATCCAAAATGTCCTTCCCTGTCAAACTCCAACACTTTTTTTGCCAGAACCACCGCACTGTCTATTCGATTGGTATTGGTATATATCTGCGTGAGGTTGGTTAACCCTACTTTAACCGCTGCCTGATAACCGGTTAAGGTTGCCAGTTCAACTGTTTTGAAAAAATATGGCTCTGCTTTTTCATTATCAAGATTGAGCGTCATGTAGATATTTCCAATATTATTTAACGCACGTATCTGATTCAGGGTATCTCTGTTTTGTTTTGCCTTGTTAAGGGCCAGCTGATAAAAATGCAAGGCATCTTCGGGCTTTCTCAGGTTAAAATACAAAACGCCCAAATCAATTAATATTTTCGTAGACTGAAGATCATCGAATGAGCTTTCGGCGATATTGAGGGCATCATAATAATGCATTGCTGCTGAATCGTAAAGGCCCTGCGCCTCATAACACCGGCCAAGCTTTGTTATGGCATCAGAAAGGGCATGAGCATTGTCCATATTTTCCGCCTGATTCCGGATATTCAGAAAAATGTTTCGCGCCTGGGTTACCTTACCTAATTGCAATAAACTATCGCCTGTTGCATGAAATCTGCTAAAAAGTACCTGTTTGTTGGCATCTTCACCAAAAACAAGGACACAGTTTAATAAGATACACAAACACGAAAAAACAGCTTTCCCTGATAATCCGCTGAATGCTTTATTAATCAACCTCATAATTGTCGTAATGATGACGTAAAAGTACTGAAAAGCCAATCCTGAAAAATCCACGAAAAAGGGGATTCTTAAGAATATCACCCTATATACTTTTACATCAGGTTTTTTTTTGAAACCATGTTTCCGGAAAATGAAAGCTGAAAAATAATGAATTTATCAATTAAATGTATCGCATCGAATATCAGTATTCAAAGTATCAAAATATTTTATCATTTCAATATTCACATTAATATGTATTACAATTTAATTCAACATGTATGAAAACACTAAAAAAATTGTCCTGGTTATTTTTATGTTGCAGCCTGTTTTTTGCTGCCTGTGAAAAGGAAGAAGAAGAAAAAAGCAGTGAATGTATGATTCTGTCTTTTGCCTTTGATGAACTTGAGCCACCGGTTGCCGGCACAATTGACCAGACCACAAAATCAATATCCTTAAATGTACCTTATGGTACAAACCTGGATTACATAGTGCCGACGCTAACCATTAGCGAAAAGGCAACTGTTTCACCAACTACAGGTGCTGCTCAAAACTTTAACAACCCCATAACCTATACCGTAACAGCAGAAGACGGTACACAATCAGCTTATACGGTTGTAATTAACGTGGGGGAAAACAACAGTTCCGAAACCCTTCCGGGAAGCATTGATGCCAACCGTACATTGGTGAACAGGCCTGTAGATATTGATTATATTATCGAAGGTACTTTATATGTCTCGGGTAATGCTTTGTTGACCATTGAACCCGGGGTAAAAATCATGTTTACCAGTGTTGATGGCGAAATCATAGTGGAAGAAAATGCCGGAATACGAATGGTAGGTACTGCAGCCAATCCAATTGTTTTAACAGGCCCGCAAAACAATCAGAATGTCGGCGCCTGGTCTGATGTTTCTATATTTTCGAACCGTTCAGATAACCAAATGGAATATGTTCATTTTGTAAATGGCGGATCAAACCATGATTGGGGCGTTGTGAACCTCATGTACAGCGCCCAGCTTGGTTTTAATAAATGCAGAATAATTGGATCAGCCAATTATGGACTGGTAGTTTCTGAGGCAGCCGTTTTAAGCAGTTTTTCAGAAAACAGCATTGAAAAATGCACCCTTCCTCCCATTTATATGGATCACATCAGTCAGCTTTCTGCGCTTGATGAAGCCTCACAACTTACAAACCAAAATACTAAACCGGTAATTTATGTTAATGGGGGCGATATAGCTACCAGTACCAACCTTACAATAAACAGTCTGGATGTTCCTGTTTCGGTTGATGGTATCACGTTAGATGGTTCATTAACCATTGATGCCGGTAACACATTAATGTTCCGGGGTTATTATTCTTTATTCACCGTACAGGTCAACGGTAAACTTATTGTAAACGGTACATCAAACGAGAAAGTAACCTTAACCAGGCCTTCGGATGCCTCATTCAACTGGCAGGGATTAAGTATTCTGACCAACAATAACTCCAGTTTGAACCATTGCAACATTGAACACGCAGGTGAAGATTATGCCTCCATATATGTAGAATATGATGCCGGTATCAATCTTAGCGATGTACATATCACTGACAGTAAGCATTACGGAATATGGTTGTATGACGAAAGTGATGTAAATGCTTCATCTGTAACTTTTTCCGGATGCCAGGAAGGCAATATTTATAATGGAAACACTGAGGAAGTATCCGATTCATTTTAAAATCCTTATAAAACAAAAAGGCCATGAAAAAAAATTTCTTATCACTCATTTTCGCGTTACTGACCATCTCATTTGTAAGTGCTCAGGATAATATTTTCAAACTTGATGACAAGGTGCTAAATGTTGGTATCGGCCTTGGATCCACTCTGTATGGTTCAGGATATACTGCCAGCGTTCCACCCATATCGGTTTCATTTGAAAAATGTTTTCTGGATGGAATCGCTGAAAAGGGCACCATTGGTATTGGCGGATATCTGGGATATACTGCGTATAAATGGGATTATTACGACTGGGGCTGGAAATACAGTGATTTTATCATTGGTCCAAGGGGATCCTTCCATTATCCGTTGGTTGATAAACTGGATACCTATACTGGATTGCTTATGGGTTATGAAATACTCACATCCAAAGAATATGGCAATTACCTGCCGGGGTATTCGGATTATACAAGCCGGTCGGGTGGATTTATATGGGCCTGGCATGCCGGGGCAAGGTATTATTTTAACGAACAGTTTGCCGTTATGGCCGAGCTGGGATATGGGATTAGTTATTTAACCCTGGGATTATCATTGAAACTTTAGGAGTGAAACCCCATGGCTGCCTGAGGGATAAAACAAAAAATCAGTTGCAAACTTATTTCGACCAGCAATCAATGTAACTGAAACATTATCCCTACAGGCAGCTTTTTTAAAAGATTAAAAATAAATGAAGACAAAAAATAACCTGATAAAACTGCAAAGCAAAACACTATTGCTGTACCTTATTCTGTTAGCTTTCATGCTTCCGGGTTGCGAAGAAAAATCCATCGAAGTTGAAAAAATTCATTACTGGGTTTTTGATCTTGATGATGGTGAAAAAATTACCACGGGTCAGGGCAATGACCAACTCACTATCACAGCGCGCTTTTTGATTCGAGGGTATCTGGAAAGTCCGACACCTGATGGCAACTGGGAATACGACCTGATTATGTATACCCACCTTGACATGCATGAAAACGTACCTGAGGCTCAGGGGTATTTTTCCAGTGAAATTGAATACTATACGTTTAATGAAAATCTCCCGAAATTAACCCTGGGAATATTAGATGCTGCTACAGGAGTCTCATACCATTATGGGTTTACTGCAAATCAATTACCATATTTTATTCTCAATCCGGGCCCCTATTACATCGAAACCCGGGCAGATGACGGAACAAAATTCACCGACCAAGGTACAGATTATTTCATGACTTGCTTCCCAAACTACCTGTCGTTGCATATTGGCGGGCCCAGCCCGGAAAATTGTAATGTCTTACGCGCCATTGTAGATATGTACGATGAGGCTGAAAAATCCATTAAAAACATTACCCTGCATGGAAACCTGTATAAATTTGATTCATTTGAAGAAATGAACTCCTGGCTCGACAATCATCCTCAGGTTAACTACTTAGAATCCCCTGAACTGATTCCCTTTTAAGAAATCTCAGACATCATGTTATACGTTGTCCGGACTCATAATTTGAGTCCGGTTTTTTTATTGTACCCTCCGGTTTATGGTTCAAGAACAAGGGACTTTCAAAAAAAATTGTAGATTTGTTAATTAATTTTATCAAGAAATCTATTAACCTGTTATTGAACAATTAAAACTAAAAAACATGTTATTTAAAAAAAGATTAACTAACCTGGTTACGCTTGCCGTGCTTTTTTTAGCGGTAACATCCTGTACTACTAACCTGGAACCCGTTGTCAACACTGTTAGAATTAATTCCGTGGGGTACACCCCTGATGGTAACAAAGTGGCTACTATTCTGGCTCCCGAATGTGAAACCGTTAACGTAAGAAACGTGGATAATAAAAGCGTTGCTTTTGAAGCCACCGTGGCAGGCCCGTTTTCGCTCCCTGACACAAACATTACCTTTTGGACGGCTGATTTCAGTGGTTTAACTGAACCTGGTATTTATTCAGTAGAAGTACCCGGTCATGGGCGGTCCATCGATTTTGAAATTGGTTCGGGTGTTTACAATGCCCCTTACTACTCCTCTATGCGGGCCATGTATCTGTGGCGCTGCGGTACGGAGGTTTTTGGTGTTCATGATGGGGATACCTTCCAACACGCGGCCTGCCATCTGGATGATGGGTATCTTGATTATACAGAATTTGGTACTGAACATAAGGACGGCACAGGTGGATGGCATGATGCCGGTGATTACGGCAAATACATTGTCAATGCCGGCATTACCATGGGCAACTTATTTTACGCCTGGGATCATTTTGGCGACAAGCTTGAAACCATCACCCTGGATATTCCTGAAACTGCACCTGAAATGCCTGATTTTCTTGAAGAATTGAAATGGGAAACAGACTGGTTCCTAAAAATGCAATATCCGGACAATTCCGGTAGAATCTCCCACAAACTTACCCGGTTGAATTTTTCCGGCTTTATTATGCCCGAACAGGATACGGCTAAAAGGTATTTCACAGAGTGGGGTTCGAATGCTACTGCCCATTTCACAGCGGTAATGGCTATGGCAGCACGCTACTTTGAACCATACAATGCAGAATATGCACAAACCTGCCTTGACGCTGCTAAAAACAGCTACGGTTTTCTTATCGCAAACCCTGAATATAAACGTTGGCAACAACGTGAATTCAGTACCGGTGGCTATCAAGCCCGCGATGAAGGCACCCGTCTGTGGGCTGCTGCTGAGCTTTGGGAAACCACAGGTGAAGAAAAATACCTGAAAGATTTTGAAGAAAAAGCCGCTGCCTTTGAGGAAAAAATTGACCTGAACTGGGATTGGGGCAATGTAAAAAACATGGGTATGTTCACCTACTTACAGTCCGAACGGGAAGGAAAAGATGAAGCCTTATACAATGAGATTAAGACAGCACTAATTGACGTGGCCGACACCATTGCTGCCAATACACAAAATGATGTATTTGGCAGACCGTTCGATCAGTATTATTGGGGCGTGAATGGTACGGTGGCCCGCTTAAGCATTACACTTAACGTGGCAAATAACATTGAGCCCTCAGAAGATTATGTGAATGCAGCACACAACATCATAGCACATTTATTCGGAAGAAATTACTACAACCGTTCCTATGTTACCGGTATAGGCATTGACCCCCCAATGTACCCTCATTCCCGCCGTTCAGGTGCTGACGAAGTGGAAGCCCCATGGCCGGGTTACCTGGTGGGTGGCGGTCATACCCCAACCGACTGGGTTGATGTGGAAGCCAGTTACAGCCATAACGAAATTGCCATTAACTGGCAGGCACCCCTGGTGTATGTATTGGCATGGCTTGCAGAGAATGAATAATACGTATTGTAAATTAATATTTTTAAACAAACATGAAGCATTTTTCTCTTAAAACGATTGCAGGCTTATTGTTATTCCTGTTTGGAGTATCCCTGACAGGAATGGCACAACGACAGGGCTTTGACATACAAAATGAACCGGTTGACATCAGTCCGGATTTTGCAGATTTTAAAAACACCTATTACCTGGCTGGTGATTTGGTAACGTTTAACCCACAAACCGGCGAAGGTAAAATTCAATACAACAGGTACGAATATGCTACCAGAATGGCTTTTAACAACATGCTGGGTGTATTGCAACCGGTAGAAGCGAATGAATTCCCCGGGATTGAATATGCCGCATCACCTGAATTGCCATTTTCCATTCAGTTTGTTTCACCCAGAACAGTGAGAATCCGTGCCAAATCAGGTTTCGAAGTGGCTCCTGATGCTGAATCGCTGATGTTGGTTGATGGGAAAGCCCCTACTGACAATTCCTGGCAATATACCAAAATAGAAAATGGGCATCAATATCAGAATGCCTTCGGAAAAGTAGTGGTCAATGAATCACCCTGGCGTGTTACTTTCTACGATGCAGAAGGCAATGTGCTTACCAGCACCAACACGCACACAGATAACGCAACCACGACTTACACTCCCGTCCTTCCTTTTTCTTTTGTTAGAAGGGCTTCGGATTATTCAAGAAGTTTTGCAGCCGTTTTGAACATGCAACCAGAGGAGAAAATATTCGGTCTGGGTGAATCAAATACCGGCTTCAATAAGCGTGGGCAGGAAGTGGTGCTTTGGGTGGATGACGCTAACGGCGTACAGAATGAAACCATGTATAAACCCATACCATTTTATATGAGCAGCAATGGATACGGTGTGTTTATGCATACCTCAACGCCCATCACCTGCGATTTTGGTAAGTATTATAATGGAGTGACCTCGCTAATGATAGGTGATGAAGAACTGGATCTGTTTGTTTTTATGGGAGACCCTAAAGAGGTGCTTGATGAATACACTGATTTGACCGGTAAATCACCCATGCCTCCCCTTTGGTCATTTGGTTTCTGGATGAGCCGGATTACTTATTTCTCAGAAGAAGAAGGACGAGAGGTAGTGGACTTGCTCCGTAAACACAAAGTGCCAAGTGATGTACTGCACTTTGACACCGGTTGGTTTGAAACTGACTGGCGCAGTGACTATAAATTTGCTCCTTCAAGGTTTGATGATGCCGGGAAAATGATTCAGGATTTCAAGGAAAAAGGAATACGTACCAGCCTTTGGCAACTGCCGTATTTTGTTCCTAAAAACAGCCTGTTCCCGGAGATTATTGATAAAGGACTGTACGTGAAAAACAACAAAGGGAACCTCCCTTACGAAGATGCAGTCCTTGACTTCACCAATCCGGCCACGGTCGACTGGTACCAGGATAAAATTAAAGGTTTATTGGACCTTGGCGTTGGGGCCATAAAAGTAGATTTTGGTGAAGCAGCTCCTGCTGATGGCATTTACCATAATTACCGTACCGGTTTTTATGAACATAACCTGTATCCTTTGCGATACAACAAGGCTGTTTCTGATATCACCAAGGAAGTAAACGGTGAACGCATCATCTGGGCACGAAGCACCTGGGCAGGAAGTCAACGCTATCCGGTTCACTGGGGCGGTGACCCTGCAAATACCTACTCAGCCATGTCAACAACATTGCGTGGCGGGCTCTCTATCGGACTTTCAGGATTCTCTTTCTGGAGCCACGACATTGGCGGATTTGTATTGAAAACACCTGAGAACGTATACCGCCACTGGACTCCCTTCGGCATGCTTACATCACATGTGCGCAGCCATGGAGCACCTCCTACCGAGCCCTGGGAATATGGGGAAGACTTTCTGGATGCTTTCCGTAAGGCCGATAACATGCGTTACAAACTTATGCCCTACATCTACGCCGAAGCCAAAGAGTCATCTGAAAACGGATGGCCAATGTTACGGGCGATGTTTGTTGAGTTCCCGGATGATCCCGGAGCCTGGTTGCTTGACGATCAATACATGTTTGGCTCTCAAATGCTCGTAGCACCCCTGTTCAGCGATGAGCTCACCAGAAACGTTTACCTGCCAAAAGGCACCTGGATTGACTACCAGACCGGAAAAGTATATGAAAGCGGATGGCATTCCATCGAAGCAGGTGAAATTCCAATTGTAGTCCTGGTGCGCGATGGCTCTGTTATTCCTCACATTGAGCTGGCTCAGTCGACTGAGTTTATGGATTGGTCTGAACTGGAGTTGAAAGTATTTGATACAGGCAGTGGCAAAGCAAAAGGTAATGTTTACCTGCCTGATGGTGAACAGCTCGAAACAGTTAAAGTTGAAAAGACTGGTAACAAATATAACGTTACTGCTGATCCTTACAACGGTGAGGTGAAGTGGAAATTTGTAGAATAAAGGCTTTATTTTATTATTGTTTTAAAAGGCCTGGATTGTTTCCGGGCCTTTTTTCTTTGGCTAAAACAATTTACTCCTTGATTATTCTGAAGGTAATTCTTACATTTAACCCAGTTTTTTTTTAAATATTTTAAAATGATTGTCCGCGAATATACCTAAAGCATATTAGCCACGAATGCACGAATAAAATGAGTAAAATTGAGTCAACGTACTTTTGTAATTTCACCTAACAACAAAAATGTCCGAAAACGTCGTAATAAGACGTGATATATGCACACAAATTTCGAATGACTTTGTCATTCGTGCATTCGTGGCCATCTATTTTCATAGGAATGTGGCATTCAAAGAATTATTCATAATTAGGTGTTTTTACGGACAACCATATATTTTAATTACCATTTAACTAACTAATCATGATAAAGCCTGTCGGCCTGATCTTTGGTTTGCTCATCTTATTTAACCTGTCACTTATGACCCAACCCAGCGAGAACAAAGGCGTACAAGTTAAAACGAAGTTCGGTACAATTGAAGGGCTTATCAATGATAAAAAAAACCTGCACGTATTTCTTGGTGTACCCTATGCCAAACCTCCGGTTGATGATCTACGCTGGAAAGCCCCACAAACTATGGACTCCTGGCAGAGTGTACTTGAAACAAAAAAATTCGGTTCTCGCCCGGTGCAAGCCAACGTGTTTGGTGATATGGAGTTTCGCTCCGAAAAAATGAGTGAAGATTGCCTTTACCTCAATATTTGGGCACCTGCCAACAACCCGGAAAAAAATCTCCCGGTCCTGGTTTATTTTTATGGAGGGGGTTTTGTAGCCGGAGGATCATCAGAACCAAGATATGATGGAGCCAGCATGGCCCAGAAAGGCATGATAGCCATTACGGTAAATTACAGGTTAAATATTTTTGGATTCTTTGCTCATCCTGAGTTAAGTGCAGAAGCCCCATACAAAGCTTCAGGCAATTACGGATTGCTGGATCAGCACGCTGCCTTGCAATGGGTGCATGAAAACATCAAAGCCTTTGGTGGCGACCCGGATAAAATTGCCATTGCCGGCGAATCAGCAGGCTCCATCTCGGTAAGCTCACAGATGGCCTCTCCGTTGTCAAAAGGCCTCATTGCAGGGGCCATTGGCGAAAGCGGGGCTGCCATTATTCCAACCTTGAATCCTGTACCTCTGGAAGAAGCCGAAAAAACAGGAAAATCATTTGCAGAAGCGATTGGCCATGCTACCCTCGAAGAACTCCGGGCACTATCCACAGAGCGGCTTTTTAACTATTATGTAGCATCTAAAAGGTTTGGATTTTCAACCGTTATAGACGGATATTTTTACCCCAAATCCCTGCCGGAAATCTTCAATGCCGGTGAACAGGCTCAGATTCCACTGCTATTGGGATGGAACTCAGCAGAAATCCCGGGCATGGCCTTTATGGAGGGACAACCCTATACGGAAGAAAACTACATTAAAAAAGTAAAGGAAGCTTATCCTAATGATTACCAACAAGTACTTGAATTATATCCGCACAGCTCTGCCAAAGAAATTGAATATTCGGCCACAGCCCTTGCTTCAGACCGGTTCATCGCCTACAGCACCTGGAAGTGGTTTGATCTGCATCGAAAAAACAGCAATCAACCGGTTTATCGGTATTTGTACAGCAAATTACGGCCTCCACTGGTAGATAATACCAAGACATCAGGACTTGCCGGCGGTACGCAGGAAAAAAATCCAGAAGCTCCGGAAGCCCCAAAACCCATAGGTGCACCCCATGCCTGTGAAATCGAATATTGCATGGGGAATCTTTACCTTATTGATACCTATGCCTGGACCGAGGCCGATTACAAAGTTTCGGAAACCATGCAAAACTATTTTGCCAATTTTATTATCACAGGAAACCCCAATGGCGATGAACTTCCCTATTGGCCACCGGCAGAAAAAGCAGATGATACACCACCGGTTATGGTGATTGATGTAGAAACAAAAGCTGTGGATGCACAACATGATGCCCGGTATATTTTCCTTGACAATGCTTACGGAAATAATTAAATCAAAAATACGTTCGAATGAGGAAGCCAGTAATTATCTCACTATCCATTGTCCTTTTCACGCTTACACCAGCATTTGCACAATATGAGTATGCTTTTCAGAATCCTGAAATCCCTATGGAGGAAAGGATTGACAACCTGCTATCGCTCATGACCCTGGACGAAAAGGTATCAGCATTGAGCACCAACCCAGGTGTACCGCGTTTAGGTGTTGTTGGTACCGGCCATGTGGAAGGATTACACGGACTGGCAAAAGGCGGCCCAAGTAACTGGGGACAGCAAAACCCTGCTCCTACCACCATATTTCCACAGGCCATAGGATTGGCCGAATCCTGGGACAGGAATGTGTTACATACCGTGGCCTCCATCGAGGGATATGAGGTACGCTATATGTTACAGAGCCCAAAATATACTCGTGGCGGGCTTGTGGTGCGTGCCCCAAATGCCGATATTGGACGGGATATCCGGTGGGGACGTACGGAGGAGTGTTTTGGCGAAGATGCCTGGTTCAATGCCGAACTGGTAGTTTCATTCATTGAAGGGCTGCAAGGCGATCACTCAAAATACTGGCAGACCGCCTCCCTGATGAAACACTTTTTGGCCAACAGCAATGAAAACGGACGCGACAGCACCTCCTCAGATTTTGGTGAACGGCTTTTCCGTGAATATTATTCCTATCCTTTCTACAAGGGCATCACCGCGGGAGGATCAAAAGCGTATATGGCCGCTTACAATGCCGTCAATGGCATACCGGCCACCGTTCATCCCCTGCTTGAAGAGATCACCGTAGAAGAATGGGGGCAAAATGGCATCATTTGTACCGATGGTGGCGCCTATACCATGCTCCTCACTGCTCACAACTATTATCCTGATAAATACAAAGCTGCCGCAGCCTGTGTGCATGCCGGCATCAACCAATTTCTTGATGACTACCGCGAAGGCGTTTACGGCGCCCTGGCCAATGGATATTTAACAGAGGAGGATCTCGATGATGTATTACATGGTGTTTACCGGGTGATGATAAAGCTGGGACAACTTGACCCGCCGGAGATGGTGCCATACCGATCTATTGGGCTAAACGGAGAAGAAGAACCCTGGTTGAGCGAAGACCACAAAAAAGCCGCGCTGGAAGTCACAAAAAAAACCGTGGTCCTGCTAAAAAATGAGAACAATACCCTACCCCTCAAAAAAGAAAAAATAAAACGCCTTGCTGTGATCGGTCCTTTTGCTGATACCGTGTTGCTTGACTGGTACAGTGGCACTCCACCCTATATAGTGTCGCCCCTGCAGGGTATAAAAAACAAAGTAGGCGGCGATGTGATCGTTGAATTTGCCCCGGATAACAGCTATAACAAGGCAGTGGAAATGGCACAGCGGGCCGATATGGTCATTATGGTTGTGGGCAATCACCCAGTGTGCTACGATGCCGGATGGAAAAACTGCCCGGTTCCCAGCGATGGTAAGGAAGCTGTTGACAGAAAAGTCATTGAACTGGAGCAGGAAGACCTGATTAAAAGGGTTTACGATGCCAATCAGAATATGGTGGTAACCCTGATAAGCAGTTTCCCTTACTCCATTAACTGGACCGACGAACATGTGTCGGCCATCCTTCACATGACGCATTGCAGCCAGGAAACCGGCAATGCCCTGGCCGATGTATTGTTCGGTGATTATAATCCCGGCGGCAGCCTGGTGCAAACCTGGCCCAAGTCCATTGATGCCCTGCCCGATATGATGGATTACGACATCACCAACGGACGGACCTACATGTATTTTGAAGGCGATCCGCTGTATGAATTTGGCTACGGACTAAGTTATACAACATTTGACTTTTCAAACCTAAAAGCAAGCGGCTCAAAACTCAAAGCCGACGGTAGCATTACAGTGAGTGTTGATCTTAAAAACACCGGAAAGTATGCCGGTGATGAAGTAGTGCAACTTTATGTGCAATTTCCGGAGTCCAACATTGAACGTCCCAACATTGCGCTGAAAGGATTTGAACGCGTAAGCCTGAAACCCGGCGAAAAAAAAAAGGTGGAAATTACCCTCAAGGCAGAAGATTTGGCCTTTTGGGATGAAACCATTGATCAATTTGTAGTGGAAGAAGGAAAAATCGATATCCTTATAGGTGCATCTTGCAAGGACATCAAATTAAAAGATAGTGTAGAAGTAACATTGTAAAACATCAATAATTGAAAAAAATGAAAAAAATTGGAATCATAGTATGTAGTATATTTTTAATCATGCAAAGCGTACAGCTAAAGGCACAGAAATTTGAGGGACTTGCTCTGACCCCTCCCATGGGATGGAACAGCTGGAACCATTTTGCCTGCGACATCAACGAAGAAATTGTAAAAGGAGTGGCGGATGAAATGGCAAGCAATGGTATGCGCGATGCCGGTTATATTTACATCAATATTGATGATTGCTGGCATGGTGAGCGCGACAGTCTTGGATTTATTCACCCTCACCCCGAGCATTTTCCTTCCGGCATAAAAGCCCTGGCAGATTATGTGCACTCCAAAGGCCTGAAGCTGGGCATCTATTCCGATGCAGGCTGGAAAACCTGTGGAGGCAAGCCTGGCAGCCGTGGACGCGAATATCAGGATGCCATGCAGTATGCCAGTTGGGGAGTAGACTACCTGAAATACGACTGGTGTTTTACCGAGGGATTAAATGCCCGTGGCGCCTACCTCACCATGCGTGATGCTTTGTATGAAACCGGACGGCCTATCGTCCTGAGTATCTGTGAATGGGGAGATAATCAGCCCTGGCTCTGGGGTGGCGAAATAGGACATCTCTGGCGCACCACCGGTGATATTTACAATTGTTTCGATTGTGAATACGATCATGGCACCTGGTCATCCTGGGGCGTTTTGCAGATTCTCGAGATGCGAAACAATGACACCCTTCGTAAATATGCCGGACCCGGTCACTGGAACGACCCGGATATGATGGAAGTAGGTAATGGCATGTCTGTTAACCAGGACCGTGCTCATTTCAGCATGTGGTGTATGCTGGCAGCTCCGCTCATCGCCGGGAATGATCTACGAAAAATGACACCCGAAACGATGGAAATACTTACGAATAAGGAAGCCATTGCCGTGGACCAGGACAGCCTGGGAATACAGGGTTTTAAGTACACTGCCATGGGCGATGTTGATGTTTGGGTAAAACCCCTTATGAATGATGAAGTGGCAATATGCTTTTTAAATAAAGGTGAGTCCACCCAGAATATTGAATTCGACTGGAGCAAGCATGTTATTGTTGACGACCTGAAAGGATTTACCTATGATTTTTCTGAAACCGATTATACCATTCGGGATCTTTGGTTAAAGAAAGATATTGGTAAAACAAAAAAAGCGCTAAAAACTGCAGTCAATGGTCATGATGTAGTCATGCTACGATTATCACCAGTAAATTAAAAATACACTTACGAAAGATATTCATGGTAAACACCTCTTATTCAACTTTTAATTTGTATTCAGCCTGTTGCTCCCGGGTTGACTCGATAGTAAAGCAACAATAAATGCGGGGATTAGCTGAATAATCATCAGATTATTGCTTATTTGATAGTGGGGACGGAACAGATGTGGAAAAAGAACGTATACGGTATATCAGGCATTAGCCAGGTATACCGTAAACGTTTGTCATAAGTAATATTGAATGAAATCAGGAACAATTATTATTTTTTTGCTTTTTTTTGTTAGCGCTTCTTTTGGTCAAACACAGAAAAAGGACAGCCTCCTTAATATTTACAACACAACCAGGGTCGATACAGTTAAAATACTGGCATTAAAAGATTTGGCGCTTTTGCTTAGCCGGAATTCCCCGGATGAAGCCAAAACCTATTGTCAGGAATGCATTGAATTAGCCGTGGAAGCAGATTTTCCTGAAGGAAGAATCAAATGCTACAATATTATGGGAATCATCAATTTTTACGGAACTGATTATGCTGCTGCCATTGACAATTTTGAGCATTCCCTTCTTACGGCTATTGAAGCCAATGACCAGATTTCTGTATTCAGAGCATACAACAACCTGGGGGGTATATATATCAGCATGAGCACTTACGGAAAAGCCACCGAAGCATACAGCAAGGCAGTGGATATTGCGGAAAAACTGGGAGATAAAAAATCAATGGCTCAGTGTTATACCAATATTGCCATTATACATAAAGACAACAGTGATTTTGATAAGGCCATGGAATACAATCAAAAGGCCGAAGAACTGGGGAAAGAACTAAACGACAAGTTGCTTTTGAGCCAGGTATACAGCAATATCAGCATGATTAAAAGAATTACGAAGAATTTACAACATGCCATTGAATATGCTAAAAAAGCCATGGTCCTACAGGCACAACTTGATGACATGTATGGCATTGGGATTAATTACATCAATCTGGGTGAATACTATGCCTTAGCCAGTCAGAATGAAAACACCAATGAAGCAACTAAAAATGCAGCGCTCGACAGTGCCACGCATTATTACAAAGCAGCGTTGACTGTATCAAAACAACTAAATGATAATCAGCGCTTGTGTAATGCGCTTCTTGGTTTGGGCGACATCAGTTTTATCAAGAAGGATTATCAAAGTGCTTTTGTATATTTCAATCAGGTTATTGATATTTCAAAAAAAACCGGCATCATCGAGATTACCATGCGAGCATACTCATCTTTATCAAAAGTGAATGAAGCATTAGGCAATTACCATCAGGCCTTTGAAAACTTTAAAATATTTAAGGCATACAGCGACAGCATTTACAGTGCAGAAAACCGGAATTCCATTAATGAACTTGAAATTAAATACCAGACCGAGAAGAAACAAAAAGAAATAGAAATCCTGAACCAGGAAAAAGCCATTGAAGCATTTAAAAACAGAATCCTTGTTATCGGTGTAATTCTGCTGATAGTAATTATCGGAATTATTTTTATTTCCTTACTCATCAAAAGACGGGATAACCGGCTGTTGCAACAAAAAAACAATGAAATCCAGCTTCAACGTGAAAAAATCCAGGCGCAGGCCGATATTCTGTCTGAAGCAAACCATGAAATTACCCTTCAAAAAGAACAAATAGAACGGAACCATGCCCGCATAACCGATAGCATTGTTTATGCCCAACGCATTCAGGATGCAGCCCTGCCTTCCAATAAAGACCTTGCTGGTTTTCTGCCCGAACATTTTATCATGTTTCGACCGTGTAATATCGTAAGTGGTGATTTCTATTTTGCAAAAAAGGTTGGCAAACTACTGTTTTTTGCTGCTGCTGATTGTACCGGGCATGGTGTACCCGGGGCCTTGATGAGTATGCTGGGCATAGCCCTTCTTAACGAACTGGTACAAGAACCCCGCATGACCAATGCAGCACAACTGCTTGAGATACTAAGGGTTCAAATAAAATCATCGCTTCAACAGACCGGACAAATGCGTGAGCAAAAAGAAGGCATGGACATTGCCTTTTGCATTCTGGATACCGAAACAAATATGCTTAGCTATGCCGGAGCTTACAATCCGCTTTGGATTTTCAGAAAAAATGGGCAGCAAAACGGCTCCCGCGAGGAATTAAACGGATCTGAATTGTTGGAGTTTAAGGCAAACCGCCAACCTCTTGGGGTGTACATCAAAGAAAAACCGTTTACAGAACACCGGTTACAGCTTAATCCCGGCGATCAGCTATACATGTTTTCTGATGGGTATTATTCCCAGTTCGGAGGCAAAAACAACGAGAAACTCAAAATGGGCCGGTTTCGTACAATAATTACAGAAATACATCATCTTCCTTTGGATGAACAAAAAGCAGTGCTGGAAGAAAAATTTGATGCCTGGAAAGGCCATGAAATGCAAATTGATGATGTGCTGGTATTTGGAGTGAAAATATAAAAATGAAGTGAGGAAAGGACAGCATGAAGCGTAATAAAAATGCAAACCCATCAACCAA
>CAZZBU010000030.1:0-4708 GCA_964652315.1 uncultured Bacteroidales bacterium | reverse complement strand
AATCAAAAAATACCCGAGATCGGGTATTTTATCGCTTCCCTATTCATTGTATTATTGCAGTGTCATTTAAGGAGAACCCGGCTATGAAGACTTTACTCACGACTTTTTTATTTCTGATGGGATTACTTTTCGCATGTGAACACAACCAAAATAACACCACCGAAAATACATCCATAATGCAAAAAAATGATACGGAACCATCCGATAAGGAAAATTCAAAGAAAAATAGCGGTATTGAAGAAGCAGCAGTTGCCAAAAAGCTGGAAGTAAAAAATCAAAAAAATATTTCCCTTTTTATTACCGACAGCATTCCTGAAAAACAAAAACAGCCATTGCATGGATCGATTAAAAAACAACACCACAGCATGGATCGTACAACTATACTGGAACCCGGAATTTTAATCAATGCATCAAAAAACATCACAATTGCTGCTTCAAAACCCGAAACCACCCCACAATCTTAATTATTATCTCACTTTCAGGAATAATTTAAATAACAGAGCATTTTATCTAATGCTATCAAATACAGCTATTCGGGAGGTAAAATAGAAATCAGAGCATATTTTCCAGCGATAATCTTTATCAAATCAAATTCAGTCCCAAAGTCTTTAGTATATGGGGTTATACCCTACCTGTCGGCCCCTGACCGCATCCGCTCAACCCGTAAACCGTGAATCCAGCTATTCACCGTGGCTACATGTTCTTCCATCCATTTAATAATGCCACGTTCCGGATAATCCTTGTTTGCGTTATAATCTGTCAGTAAGGCATTCATTTCAGCATCTGTAAGTAACATATTTTTTAAAAACCTGACCACGACAGGAAAATCCTCTTCAAAACCATTTCGGGCAACGATATGAATGTTTTCATTAGCTCCGTAAATTGCATCAGGGTCGTTAAGAAATTTTAAATTATATTTTCCAAACATCCAGTGGGGTACCCAACCAGTGATTAGGATTGGTTCATGCTTTTGATAAGCCAAATCAAATTTATCCATTAATTCCTGCTCGTTTCCGGTAACCAACTGCCCGTCAACCTGGTAATGCTCAAAAGCCTGCTTTGTAGCCTGCATTACCCCGGAAACAGTATCCAATCCATATACCACACGCTCCGATGTTTCAAGCTGATTAATATCCGATATATTTTTGATACTCATAAAATCAGGTGCCACAATCCCTGTTCTTGCATCCTCAAATACAATCCCCAGATCCATTAGACTATCTGAATATAAATTCCAGTAACGTTCATGTGTTTTTGGCAGCCAGGCATCAGCAAACACATCATATTCACCGGATGCTACCATGGCATAAATGTCGTTAACCTCATCCATTCTTGTGGTCACGTTATAATGCAACCTGTCCCTGAGGATTACCTTTATAAGGTGCGTCATGGCAATTCCTTCTGTCCAGTCAGGATATATCAACCGGATTTCTTTCTTATCAACGGGTTCAGTTTGTTCCTGCTGACTATCAAAACGACATTG
The DNA here is from genome assembly GCA_964652315.1 of uncultured Bacteroidales bacterium. GTDB lineage: Bacteria > Bacteroidota > Bacteroidia > Bacteroidales > JAAAOM01 > CAZZBU01. The sequence goes on along the minus strand of CAZZBU010000030.1, from coordinate 3,225 downwards.
AGCCATAAGCATGCCCAGAACTACTATTCCAAATAAAACATGAAATCTTTTCATAATAATCACTTTTACAACATGAGGTATTAGATAAGTTTAAGTCCGGATTTTTTCTCTTTCACCACCCATAAGGGCACATCAAGTCCCTGCACACGCATTTTTTCCGTAATTGAATGTAAATATTGAACAGACTTATCGGATTTCTCTTTAAGCTCAATCGTCAATAAATCAATCTTGTGAGTCTTTATATACCGGGAGATTACTTTACCACTGTCATTGTTTTTCTCAAAAAGTAATTCGCAGAAAGTTGTTATTTTTTGCCCGTCGACTTTTTTTAAAAGCTTGTCAAATTCTTTTTTGCACTCTTTTTCAAGCTTTGCTTTAAGCTTCTCAGTAGGTGATCCCGGGAAATAGTGCAGCGGTAATCCAGCCATGTGCAAAGCACTGATGTTGCCGCCACTGATGTTGGTAATCTCTATCGCATTTTTTAATACATCAAGGGATAGCTTGTCAAAATCTACAATAGCCAGGACCTCTTTAAAAGTGTGTTTTGGTTTTGCGGGTACGTAAATGGTGGAGCATTTGCTATAGGCTACCACCCGGTCTATGGTCATTCCTGTTCCACCCATGCGTTGTTTAATCCCTAAAATTAGCATGTCAATGGTATTTTTCCTGACAGCCTGAATTAATTCATCCTCACGATCACCCCGTAAAACCAATACATCATAGTCTACTGCTTTTTCGGGAGTAAACTCCTCTTTCAGTGATGATATAAGATCCTGCTCGACAATTTTTTCCAACGGCTCATCCAGATCGGGGAATAAATCCTCCATGGGTTCGGGTAAATCCGTATCAGGAATAATATGTATAAATGTGATTTTGCTTACAGAAAAAATACTGGTTAACCTTGAAACAAAACCGATCACATGGCTATCCATCTCGCCAAGGTCAAGTCCAACAAGTAATTTCATATTTGCTTTTGTCATGATTGTATTATTTTATATATCGTATCATACCCGTTTAAGTAGAAAGCAAAAACTACCTGAGCAATAAATCCCAAGAGGGATTACTGCCTCCTTTTCCGGTCGCGCTCAATTGCTTTACCTACCAGATCTTTATATGATTCAAGTTCAATTTTTTCTTTTTCCTGTTCCATGCGATTCTGCTCCCGGTTCAATCCCCTATACAGGCTGTAGCACATTATCAGCAGGATGATGGTAAATGGCAAACCTGTCATTATGGATGCTGTTTGAAGGGCATTTAATCCACCGCCTACCAAAAGAACAGCCGCCACTGCACCTTCAGTACTTGCCCAGAAAATCCGCTGGCCTACAGGAGAATCCAGTTTTCCACCTGAGGTAAAAGCATCAACCACCAATGAGCCCGAATCGGATGATGTTACAAAAAAACTGGTGATGAGCAGGATAGCAACTACACTGGTGAAACCTGCAAAAGGAAAATGCTCCAGCAGCACATAAATGGCAGTTGCTACGTTTTCATTCACTGCTTCTGCAATGCTGGTACCTATATTATTCATTTCAATGTATAGAGCCGAACCTCCGAAAGCCGATAGCCATAAGAAGGTAATGATGGTAGGTACTATCAGCACACCGGAAATAAACTCCCGTACTGTTCTGCCACGTGAGATGCGCGCAATAAACATTCCAACAAAGGGTGACCAGCTAATCCACCACGACCAGTAAAAAACTGTCCAAGAATTTTGCCAGTCCGATTGCTGGTAGCTTTCAGTCCAGAAGCTCCGTGCCGGTATATTCTGAAGATACTCCCCAATATTTTGCACAAAATTATCGACGATAAACAGGGAAGGCCCCAAAATTAAAATAAATACAAGAAATACAGCGGCAATATAAATGTTAAGGTTGCTAAGCCTTTTTACTCCTTTATCGAGCCCGCTTACAACAGATAGCGTAGCGGCAAATGTGATTAAAATAATGAGAATAACCTGTAGCCTGACTGAATCGTTCAACCCAAACACATGGTCCAAACCGGCACTTACCTGCTGTACGCCAAAACCCAATGAAGTTGCCAGCCCAAACAAAGTGGCAACAACGGCTATAATATCAATAATTATACCCAGAGGTCCGTTTATTCTGTCACCAATTAAAGGATAAAACACCGAACGGATAGCAAGGGGTAATTTCCGGTTAAACGCAAAAAAAGCCAGGGCAAGAGCTACCAGCGCATATATACCCCAGGCATGCAATCCCCAGTGCAGAAAAGTCGACTCCATTGCCCGCCTTGCAGCTTCAATGGTTTTGGGTTGCCCTGTGGGTGGTGCTATGTAATGAAAAATAGGTTCAGCAACACTCCAGAACAATATACCAATGCCCATTCCTGCACTAAAAAGCATGGCAAACCACGAACCCATGGTGAACTCCGGCCTGGCCTTTTTACCTCCCAGCCGGATATTACCAAAACGGCTAAATGCAAGAAATAACACAAAAATCAAAAATCCATTCACTGCCAGTATGAAAAGCCAACCAAAATTATCGGAAATGCCATTTTGAATGGCACTGAAAATCCGGTCCATGGGCTCCCCTACAATCAGCGTTACGGCAATAAACAATGCTATAATGATGGCAGAAGGCCAAAATACAGGTGGATAAATGTCGAAATACTTGTTTTTATTTGAGCTCATAGGAGGATTGAATATCGTTAATTTTCATTTTTTTTAATGCTCATCTATATGCTAAATAATGAATTAAAGCACATGCAAAAAATGGCAATACTAATTAATGCCCTGTTAGTCAAAAAAATATCCTATTAATCTAACTGATAAAAATAAAACGATGTTCATTTTAAAAAGAAAAAAATTAACATAAGACACCCCTCAAAACTTTTTTTCAGGAAGATAACCTAACCTTACCTTTTTACTTTTGGGTATTTCAAGGACAATTTTATACTTCAGTGCCTCAGCAAAGGCAACCGGCTAAAAGGCTTTTCAGGTTTGTTAAAAAAATAACTTATCAGTGGAAAAATACGTAAGATTACTTATTATTGCCCCGGAAGATAATGTTAAAGGATGATTTACATGGTTGCTGAAAGCATATATAAGGATTACCAGAAGCAACTGCTTAATGGCAACAGGCTGGCTTGCAAAGATATTGTTGAAAACCTTCTTAAGGAAGGTATTCAGGTTCGCGACATTTACCTGAACCTTTTTCAACGGTCCTTATACGAAGTAGGAGCCTTATGGGAGGCCAATAAAAT
>CAZZBU010000029.1:18569-32185 GCA_964652315.1 uncultured Bacteroidales bacterium | reverse complement strand
TTAATTTAAACAAAACGGTATAATATTTGATTAATTTTCAGTAAATTCTGCCCGGTTTGAAAAAGCTCTTTCTAAATAGAAGACAACATTTTTCCAGCCTCAGTGATGAGCAACTGGCAGATTTATACCGTACGAATAATGATCCACATGTTTTTGAGATATTATTTGAACGGTACATTCATCTTATTTTTGCAATAGCGGTTAAATACTTAAAAGATGAAGATTTGGCCCGGGATGCAGCCATGCAGATAGCCGATAAACTCACCAGAGAAATTCCAAAGCATGAGATAAAAGTTTTTAAGAACTGGGTGCACACTGTTGCTAAAAACCATTGTCTTATGCAGTTACGAAAAAATAAACTTTCTGTGGTATCCCTTGATGAAATAAAAGAAAAAAATCTGGGAAACAGTATGGAATTTGTCGATGATTGGCATCCTATAAATGGCGATAAAAATGAAAACAAGATTAAAAAGCTCCATGGGGCGTTAACCAAAATAAAAAAAGAACAGGCCGAATGCATCCGCCTGTTCTATCTCGAAAAAAGGACTTACCATGAGATTGAAGAAATAACGGGTTTTACCAACATGCAGGTGAAAAGTTATATTCAAAACGGTAAGCGCAAATTAAAGATGATTTTAACAGAGGATGAAGACTTTAGATAATACCTGTTTTAATGTTTCCGGATGTCTTACCGGGCAGGCTTTAACCGATTTTGTTTATGACAGGATGGGCGATACGGATAGAGTTCTAGTCGAGGGCCATATTGATACCTGCCCGTTATGTGCTGATGCAGTGGAGGGTGTTTCCCTGCTTCAAACTGAAAAACAGTATCATGAAAATGTGCATAAACTGCATGAATGGGCCATACGAAATAAAAAGCAGATAACCGGAAATTTGGTAAACCAGCGTGGCAGCCTCCTTGTTGCTGCCGCATCCATAGCAGCTGCTATTGTTGTGATGATCTATATATTCAATACTTTTCATGAAATAGAAGTAAACACTCCTGTTTCGGCATTTGAAGGCGGAGTTATGGATTTATATCCGGTTGGCTCTAAGCCTGCACCCCCAAAAGGTGCGGATGGTTTTGCAATGCCAGTTAGCGAAACAGATAAAGCGGGGAATGTTTACTTTGAATCAGCATCAGTATCTGGAAAAAAAGAAAACAGGGCCACCAGCATACAACCTCAACAACCCATTGGCAATAAGCCAGTAAGTACTAAACGCTGGAATATATCAGCCTTACGGACAATGCACCAGGGGTCTAAAAAAATGGAAAATAAACCTGTACAGGAGTTTCAGTTAATTTTCCCTGTTGATAAGCCCAGATACGGTTACTCTGATAATGGGCATGATGTTGTTGTTGCCCGTTTTATTGAAAAGGGCATTAAAGAGGCTTACACCCTTCCATCATTTCAAACAGGTGGCGTTGAACCATTTTTGATTTACATTAAAAAGAATATCCGGTATCCACAGGAAGCCATTGATAAGGATATTGCAGGAATAGTAATGGTAGATTTTACCATCAATGAGTATGGAAAACTGATTGGTGCCAGGATAAGCCGCGGCGTACACCCTTTGTTGGATAATGAAGCACTTCGGGTTATCAGTGAATCTCCTGGTTGGCTTCCGGGACGTTCCGATGGACGGGTGACTTCGGTTAATTTTACCTGTCCTGTGGTGTTTAAGCTATCTAAATGATCAGGTTTTTAATCCTTTCAATCTGTTTTTGCTTATTTACTTCCCTCAGATTTCGTGCAGTAGTGGTGAAATACTGATGTCCGGAAATAAATCTCATTTGCATCTTATTCCAGTCGTTAAGGGATTCAATTTTATTTTGTTTTTTTAGTTCCTTGTATAAATTGCCTGAGACCGGAATCATATCGCTTCTTCCAAGGTAATCCAGATCAGCATCACACATAATGGCTTCGAGTTTGTTTTTTGGATTGGGGGGTAACTTGGTAGCCATAATCAATTCGCAAATCCATTCAATTTGTTTTTGCGAGTAATTATATTTTGGTAAATATTCCTGAGCCAATACCGTGCTGTTATATTCATGGTCATCATATTCAATAATATGTCCGGAATCGTGGAAAAGGGCAGCAGTCTTTAAGAGCAGGATTTCTTCGTCGGTAACCGATTCGCCCCAGGCAATTAATTCAACCTGTGTAACAACATCTACCGTATGTTTCACATTGTGGTAATACAGGTGTTCCGGCAGTTCCCGTTCAAGTTTGTCAAGCATAAACTCCTGCAAGTCAGTAAATTTAACCAGTGAGAATTTGGTATGGAACAGATCGTTGGGGATAATTCCATCTCCATTCACCGATAACTCTGGCTTAACGCCCTTAACAGTGTACATCTGAAGATTTCCTTTGTAGCGGACCGGCATTTTGCCATAATACTCACAAATAAAAAACTCTTTAATTAATTCATAAGTCACGGCCGAAATGTTTATCTTGCCCATGTCGCTCCAACCTTCCATCCGGCTTGCTATATTCAGGGTATCGCCCTTAACTTCATAGTTTTTCTTGCGTTTACCGTTGATGTTGGCGAAAATACTTCCGGAGTGAATTCCAAAACGGATATCCCAACTGCCATTCTTTTGTGAATTGAGAATTTGTTGCAGCAATAAACGCATTTCAAGGGCTACAAGCACTACTTCAATAGGATTTGTGCTGTTTTTTTCTTTTACTCCGCCAACATAAATAAGCGTATCACCAATGGATTTTATCTTGGTAATTTTATACTTGTCGGCAATCTCATCAAATTGCATAATCGCCTGGTCCAATTCATCCATGAGCTTTGGGTTGTCATGATAGTCTGTATCTTTGGCTGAGCCATGAATGCCGGCATACAATACGGTGGTCTGGTCAAATTTTAAAGGCTTTGATATTTTTTTTTCAGGAGAAGTGCTTTCGTAGCTGATTAAATTAAATTGTTGTTTATATCTCAAATTTTCCTCCTGGATATCTTCGATTTTCCGGGTTAATTCAAGATTCTTTTCAAGTAGGTTCTTATTTTGTCTGACAAGCCTGGCAATTCTATTTACAAGCTCTTTATTTTCTGACTGCATTTATCTCATTAATTATTCTGGAAAACTTGTCTCTTTTTTAATCATTCACTCTTCCCTGATACCCATTAAAAACTTAAATTTCGGGTAAAAGGTTACATTTTTTTGGTGAATTAATTCACATATTATAAACAATGAAAGCCAAAGCCGGTTTAGGATTTTGTAAAAAGATATGCCGGCAACCATCGGAAATCACTAGTTTTGCACATCAGCATACAAGAATATGAAGTTTAAAATATCATCAACATATAAGCCTACAGGGGATCAACCCGAGGCCATCCGTCAACTAACGGAGGGTATAAATAATAGCGTGCCCTTTCAGACTCTTCTGGGTGTAACAGGCTCTGGAAAAACATTCACAGTTGCCAATGTTGTAAAGGAAGTCCAAAGGCCTACGCTCGTCCTTAGTCATAATAAAACCCTTGCTGCTCAGTTATATGGTGAGTTTAAAGAGTTCTTCCCTGACAATGCTGTGGAATACTTTGTTTCCTATTATGATTATTATCAGCCGGAAGCATATTTGCCGGTGACAGATACTTATATTGAAAAAGACCTGTCCATTAACGATGAAATTGAAAAATTGCGGTTAAGCACAACATCTTCATTATTGTCAGGCAGGAGGGATGTTATTGTCGTTTCATCAGTTTCCTGCTTATATGGTATTGGTAATCCTGAAGATTTTCACAGCAATACAGTCACCATAAAGGCTGGAGAACAAATAGACCGTAACCAGTTTTTACGCCGGTTAGTCGATAGCCTTTACTCCAGAAATGAAGTTGATTTTTACAGGGGTAACTTTCGGGTCAAAGGTGATACAGTGGATGTTTATCTGGCTTATTCGGATTTTGCCTATCGGGTGGTATTCTGGGGGGACGAAATAGAAGCCATCATAAAATTTGATCCTGCTAATAATTATGAGGAAGAAAAACTGGAACAGGCAGTCATTTACCCAGCCAACATATTTGTAACTACCAAGTACCGCATGCAGCGGGCCATTAATCAGATTCAGGACGATATGGTAAAGCAGGTGGAATATTTTCGTTCTGTAGGTAAACCACAGGAAGCAAAACGGATTGAGGACAGGGTAACGTATGATATTGAAATGATAAAGGAGTTGGGCCACTGTCCCGGGATTGAGAACTATTCCCGTTATTTCGACGGCAGGGAAGCTGGTACAAGGCCTTTTTGTTTGTTGGATTATTTTCCGGATGATTTTTTGACCGTTATCGACGAAAGCCATGTAACCCTTCCACAAATCCGTGCCATGTATGGAGGCGACCATTCACGCAAGCATACCCTGGTTGAATATGGGTTCAGATTGCCGGCAGCCATTGATAACCGTCCGCTTAAGTTTGAAGAATTTGAAGCCATTGTAGGACAGTTGATTTATGTGTCAGCTACACCTGGCGATTATGAGCTTGAAAAATCAGAGGGAGTTGTTGTTGAACAATTGATTCGTCCAACAGGCTTAATTGATCCTGTGATTGAAGTTCGACCAAGCATGAATCAGATTGAAGACTTGCTTTCTGAAATAAATTTACGGGTCGAACGCGAAGAAAGGGTGTTGGTTACAACCCTTACCAAGCGAATGGCCGAGGAACTTACGGCCTACCTTACCAGATTTGAAGTAAAATGCCGGTACATCCATTCAGATATTGACACCCTGGAGCGTGTTGAAATTATGGAAGGACTGCGGAATGGGCAATTTGATGTCTTAATCGGTGTTAACCTGCTCCGTGAGGGCCTCGACCTGCCGGAGGTTTCACTGGTGGCTATCCTGGATGCTGATAAGGAAGGGTTTTTGCGATCAGAACGTTCACTGACTCAGACAGCAGGAAGGGCAGCACGTAACCTCAACGGAATGGTTATTATGTATGCCGATACGGTAACTAAATCCATGAAACGTACCATTGATGAGACAGAGCGTAGAAGAGAAAAACAGCTTAAATACAACGAGGAAAACAACATTACGCCTACACAGATTGTGAAAGCCCAGCGCAGAATGATAAATATGGATGATTTTGGTGCGGTACCTCAGAGAGGAAAGAAAAAAGCCTATGCTGAACCTCAAAAAACCAGTGTGGCTGCTGATCCGGTGGTTCAATACATGAGCAAAGAAGCCATTAAAAAAGCCATAGAAAAAACCAAAAAAAACATGGAAGGAGCTGCTGCAAAGCTTGATTTTGTTGAAGCCGCCCGCTACCGGGATGAAATGTTTGAGCTGGAAAAACTGCTCAAGCAGGAGTAACCCCTTACCATAAATAAATGATTAAAAATACCAGGGGTATAAATGCCCCGGCTATGGTTAGCACTGCTCCCCTGCCGGTAATGCCTTTTTTGCCCCGAACAATAAATAATCCGGTAATCGCAATGAGTACCATGCCGCCGGCAAAAATATCTGAAAACCAGGTCCAGAGTTTTTTGGGTTTATTGTAATGTAAAAAATTCACCTCCCTGAAAAAGGGCCTGTTTCGGATAGTTTCAACAGATGCTTCTCCTGTGTTTAAATCCACAATAACAGAGCCGTTCTCAACAAAGAGTTTAAATACATCAGAACTTGGGTAATAATGTTTTTTTGCCTCCAGATCCAGTCCGGACTCTTCAATAAGCCGTGTGATGGCGGCAGCATCAACATTCTCCCTGTTCAGTTTTTGCTCTGTCTTGTAATTTTTTTTTGAAATTATGTAATCCGGGTTCCAGTCTTTATTGTGGTTAAGGGCTATACCCGAAATACCGTAAATAATAAACATCCCAAAAAAGAAATAACCCACATCTCTGTGGATTATTCTATTCCATTTTCGCCACTTCATCTGGTAACTACTCTTTTTCTTCGAAACTTTTTGCTTTAACTGAATAAAATGCAAGATACCCTCTGTCAGATTCTTCGATTTGTTGCCTGTAATCGGCAATCCGTTTCATGGTTTTTTCGGTTTCACTCATTTTTTCTTCTGTAGCTTCATCCTCTGTACAATCATCAATTCCGTCCTCATGGGCCTCGGTCCCTTCTTTAACTTCAGTTTCCCATTCGGTTAGATAGGTTTCGTCAATGCGTTCTTCTTCAACAATACCTGTAACCACTACCTCGCTGCCTTCCAAATCAACAGTAAACTCAGCAATATCCTCACTGGTGGTAATTTTCATCCTGCTGTCTTCACCTTCGCCTATGACAAACATCCGTTGTCCGCCATGGCGGCATACATGGTTTACCAGCCCGGATATTTTTACCTCTTCACCAACCATTCCTTCAACCTGATTCATAAATACATCCACGGTCATGACATCGCCGGCTGCGGTAATGCCCTCTTCTGTGGTGGCTTCTTTTGATGCGTTGCTTGAACATCCTACTATGAAAAGGGCCAGAAGCATTATTCCTGATACGGTTTTCATGTATTTCATTTGTTTCATGTTTATTTAATAATTATGATACCTGGATTGTAAATATAATAATATCATAGCATTCTTATGATAAACAATTGTCATTTAATACATGAATCATTTTTTCAAGATGAACTTTGAATCCCTATTATGAAGAGGGAATTTAGCAGCAACATATTGTATTTTTTAAATGACAAAAAGGCATCTGTAAATACATGAAAATAAAGCAAATAAAATATGCATGAGCAACTTATTCGTTCAAAACCAGGGTAGTTTGCGTCAAATTGACATTTACATTCATATATTTCGGTTTGGCAATACTTTTGAACGGTTTGGTTTGAAAAGAATAAAATAAGAAAATATATGAATCTGAATAATTTTACCATAAAAGCACAGGAAGCTATACAGCAAGCATTCACCATTGCCGGTGGATATAATCATCAGGCTGTTGAAACAGGCCATTTGCTCAAGGGGGTGATATCAGCAGGTGAGAATGTTACCGGTTTCCTGTTCAGGAAAGTTGGAGTTAATGCAACCAGCATAAATCAGGTGATTGATAAAATCGTTGAAGGTTATCCGAAAGTGTCCGGTGGAGAGCAGTATTTATCATCATCAGCCAATAAGGCATTGCAAAAAGCGTTGGCATACAGCCAGAAACTCAGGGATCAATATGTGTCAATTGAACACATTCTTATTGGCCTGCTGGAAACCGGAGACAGCATAAGCCAGGTTATGAAAGACAGCGGATTGACAAAAAATGATTTGGAAGCCGCTATCCAGGAACTGAGAAAAGGTTCCAAAGTAGATTCTCCCACAGCTGAAGATACGTTTAACTCATTGAACCGGTTTGCTATAAATTTAAATGAGCAGGCAAACAATGGAAAGTTGGATCCGGTAATTGGCAGGGATGAGGAAATACGGAGAATTCTGCAGATTTTATCAAGAAGGACTAAGAACAATCCCATACTTATTGGCGAACCTGGCGTTGGAAAAACAGCCATTGCTGAAGGCCTGGCACACCGCATAGTTTCTGGTGATGTGCCCGAAAATCTTAAGAGTAAACAAATTTTTTCTCTTGATATGGGGGCTTTGGTGGCTGGAGCAAAGTACAAAGGTGAGTTTGAAGAGCGCCTAAAAGCTGTAATTAAAGAAGTGGTTACATCCAATGGAGAGGTGGTGCTCTTTATTGACGAAATTCATACCCTGGTTGGGGCCGGGAAATCCGAAGGGGCTATGGACGCTGCAAATATTTTGAAACCGGCCCTTGCTCGTGGCGAGCTCCGCGCCATTGGTGCCACCACCCTGAACGAATATCAAAAATTCTTTGAAAAGGATAAGGCTCTTGAACGGCGCTTTCAGGTTGTAATGGTCAACGAGCCGGATGCACTTAGCTCAATATCCATATTGCGCGGACTAAAAGAACGGTATGAGGCCCACCATAAAGTACAGATTAAAGATGAGGCCATCATTGCATCGGTAGAATTGTCGCAACGCTACATTACAGACAGGTTTTTGCCCGACAAAGCCATTGACCTGATTGATGAGGCGGCATCTCGCTTGCGGCTCGAGATGAATTCCGTACCCCAGGAACTTGATGAGTATGAAAGGAAAATAAAGCAGCTTGAGATTGAACGCGAAGCCATTAAGCGCGAAGGGGATAAATCGAAAATTGAGAGTTTAAACAGAGAATTAGCCGATCTTAATGAAGACAGGAATCGCATTCGTGCAAAATGGGAGATGGAACGCAGCATCATTGAAAACATTCAAAAAAAGAAAGAATCCATTGAAAGGCTTCGCCTGGAAGCGGAGCAAGCTGAACGTCAGGGCGATTATGGAAGGGTAGCTGAAATCCGTTACGGAAAAATTAAGCAGACTGAGGAAGAAATTGAACAGCTGAACAGGGAACTTATCGAGAAGCAAGGCGATGTGGCTCTAATCCGCGAAGAAGTGGCTTCCGAAGATATTGCTGAAATTGTATCGCGCTGGACAGGTATCCCTGTTAGTCGTATGCTGCAGAGTGAGCGTGAGAAGTTGCTTCATCTTGAGGAACAATTGCACAAGCGTGTCGTTGGACAGGATGAAGCCATTCAGGCCATTGCTGATGCTGTACGCAGAAGCCGTGCCGGACTCCAGGATGAAAAACGGCCCATTGGATCCTTTATTTTCCTTGGAACTACAGGAGTAGGTAAAACTGAACTGGCAAGGGCCCTGGCCGAATTTCTCTTTAATGATGAAAACCTGATGACCCGGATTGATATGTCCGAATACCAGGAAAGGCATTCCGTATCGCGGTTAATTGGAGCTCCTCCAGGATATGTTGGATATGATGAGAGCGGTCAACTGACCGAATCAGTCAGACGCAAACCCTATTCAGTGGTGCTCCTTGATGAAATTGAGAAAGCACACCCGGATGTCTTCAATATACTGTTGCAGGTGCTGGATGATGGCCGTCTCACAGACAACAAGGGAAGGGTGGTGAACTTTAAAAATACCATGGTCATTATGACTTCAAATGTAGGTTCGCATATCATTCAGGAAAAGTTGCAGGGACTCACTGCTGAGAATCGCGAGCATGTGCTTGATGAAACAAAAAATGAAGTCTTCAAACTGTTGAAGCAAACCATCAGGCCTGAGTTTTTGAACCGGATAGATGAACTGATTATGTTCACCCCGCTCAGCAGCGAAGAAATCAGGCAGGTTGTTGGTTTACAGCTTGAGATTGTTCGAAAAATGCTGTTGAAAAATGAAATTCAAATGGAGATTTCCGAAGCTGCTGTTGACTGGCTTGCCAAAGTGGGGTATGATCCACAGTTTGGTGCACGACCGATTAAACGTGTAATTCAGCGTGAAGTGCTGAACGAAATATCCAAACAAATCCTGGCCGGGACGATCAATAAGGAAAATAAAATTTATATAGATGTAGAGGGCGAGGGCCTGGTTTTCAAGAATTGATATTGAACGTGATGAAAAAAATGGGTGATAAAAAAACCGAACAAATAGTCGTGGAGAGGGAAGTTGGTTTTGTTATCACCCGTATTTTATTTAATCTTCATTGAAGGATTCAAGGCAGTCATCCAGGTTTGGATACAATTCAAAGACGTTATGCAATTGTAACAGCTTAAAGAGTTCCATCACTTCATGTGAGATATTGCACATCTTAAACTGTCCAAAATTGTTGTTTGCTGTTTTCATAATGGACAGGAATACCCCAAATCCGGAACTGTCAACATATTGAACTCCTTCAAGATTTAAAATCAGCCTGGTATTGGGCTTATTAAAAAAGCTTTTTAAATCTTCTTTTACGGGTTCGGTAATAAGGGCATTAAAACGATTGACATTATCAAAAGAAACAACAGTGATGTTGTTAATTTTTTCAGTTTTTAACATGGGTTTTTATAGCTTAGATTAGAAATAATTATCAATATTCTCTGAGACCTCTGTTAATTCCTTTACAATAATAGTAGTTTCATCCTTAAAACGTTGAATTATTTCAGGGTATTTTTCAACTGTCTTGTTCGTTTTTGAATCTATCTCAACCCATTTTAAATCTTTTGCCAGTTTATCCTGGCCCATAATCGAAACTGAAGATTTTGCCTTATGGCATAATTTACCTAGTTTGTCCCATTCTTTTTGCTCTAATAACTCATCCATCTGAGCGTAAAAATCATTAACCTGGGTAATGAAGATTTCAATCATTTCTCTCACCAGCTCTTTATTACCGGCCGACATCTCTCGCAAATAGGTTAAATCGGTTTTCACGCGCTTTTTTTTTTATGATTTCTTATTGCATATAAGGTTTATACCTCTTATCCTGCCGAAGATAAAACAATTCTGTTAATAATTTTATATGTTTTATCCTGCCTGACCAGCCTTTTGTCTCGTCTCCATTCAAAAAAACATGGAATCACCGGGTATACCTTAATCCATAAATTTAAAGAAAAATACGATTTTATAACCTTTTTTCAAAATTTTACGTTTTATAGTTTTAAGACACGATAAATCTTCATTGGGATGAATACGAACCGTTTAATGGCAGCGTTTTTTCTTCTTTCATTCATGTTTATTGGGAAAGCACAGGATGGCAATCCAGACAGTGAACAATTACGTTTAAAGAAAGAATCACAACAGGCTTATAATGAGGCCGTAGAATATTTAACTGCTGATCAGTTTCAACCTGCATTATCGGCTTTGGATAAATCGATTCAGCTTCAGCCTGATTTTGCCCTGGCCTATCTTCAGCGTGGAAAAACAAAATTTGAAATTAAAAATTATTTTGGTGCTGAACAGGATTACCGGCAGGCCATAAATTATGAACCTGCGCTTGGCGAAGCCTATTTCGCTCTTGGGTATCTTTTCTTTACTAACGATTCATTAATACCGGCCAAAAGGAACTTTGATTTGGCAATAGACAAGAATTTCACTACTTATTATGCCTATTACTATCGGGGGTTAATCAAACTTAATGAGGGGGATGTTTCGGGCGCCATTTTGGATTTTAATAAGTCCATTGAAAAAAAGCAGGATTTTGCCCTTGCATACCACGACAGGGCTTCTGCCAAAGTAAAAATGAACGATTTTACAGGAGCCATTTATGACTATTCTAATGCCGTGAATTATGATCCGGGTTTTGTGTTGGCCTATAACAACATGGGTAGTGCAAAAAAGCAAACCGGGGATTTTCAGGGAGCAATTAATGATTTTAATACAGCCATTCAACTTCAGCCCGACTTCTTCATTGCATTTAATAACCGGGGAAGTGCATATTATCTGTTGGGTGATTTTGAGAAAGCTGAAGACAATTTCACCAAATGCCTGGAAATAAAATCCGATTATGTGCCTGCTTTAAATAATATGGCCAATTTATATGCTAAAAAATCTGATTTTCAGAAGGCATTGGAATTTTATAACCAATCACTGGAACTTGAACCGGAAACCGGGGATGCTTATCTTAACCGGGGGCTTACCTATGAAATGATGGGACAGCTTGATAATGCCTGCGCCGACTGGCAGAAAGCTCATGAATTAAACATACAGGAAGCGGAAGAATACCTGAAAGAATGTAACTAATCCCTGAAAAAATCAAATGAAGATGAAAAAGAATATTGTAATCATAATTTCTCTCATTTTTATTGCTTCACTGGTTTCCTTTGGTCAGACGAATGTCCGGATTAAACGTAGCGAGTTTAAGATTAATGAAGCAGGGTTTAAAGAGGCATGGAAACATGTTAGGAAAGGCAATCGAAATTTTGAGGAAGGCGCCGGCTTTATGCGGGTTGCCAGAGAGCAATATCTTGAAGCTTATAAATACAACAGCGAAAATCCTGAATTGAATTATAAAATCGGTGTTTGTTACCTGCAAACTGATAATAAGTTTGAGGCTATTGATTACCTGAAGCGGGCGTACGGACAGGATAAGGATATTGCACCTGATATTCACCTGATGCTGGGAAGGGCGTATCATCTTGTGCTGGATTTTGAACATGCCATAGCAGAATACGGACTTTACAAAAGCGGAAATATAAGACCTCATGAAATGGCAAAAGTAAACCGCTATATTGAAGAGTGTAATCATGGAGCGCAGCTCATTTCTAATCCCCGCCGTGTCATTATAAATAATGTGGGTGAAGAAATTAATTCTGAATTTGATGATTACAATCCGGTACTTACTTCCAACGGGAGCATAATGTACTTTTCCTCACGCCGTCCGGAACGCGAAAAAAGTGAACGCAGTGTAGTAGATACCAAATACTTTGAGGATATCTATAAAGCCATCAAAGTGGATGGCGAATGGCAGCGTGCCCTTCGGATTGACAATAAAAAACTCAACAGCAAGAAGAAAAACAAAGAGAACCTGGCCATTTCAGGTCTTTCATTGGACGATAAAACCCTCTACCTGTATAAAGGAGACAAGCGGGGAGGCGATATTTATTTTTCAGAATTTGAGAAAGGAAAGTGGCGTAAACTAAAACCGCTTCGGAAACTAAACACCAGACAGAAAGAAGCTGATATTTGTTTTGATGATAATGGGAAAACAGCATACTTTATTTCCGGAGATGAAAAAACTTCTCTTGGCGGGCTGGATATTTATGTGGTAAGGCAGGATGGTAAAGGCAGATGGAATGAGCCTCAAAACTTAAGCCCCCTGGTAAATTCCACTTATAACGAAATGGGGGTTTACATTGACGGAGATACCCTGTATTTCAGCTCTGAAGGACATAATTCCATGGGTGGCTATGATGTGTTCATGACTACCCGGGATGAAACAGGGGTGTGGTCAAAACCTGTGAATATGGGATACCCGATTAATTCTCCTGATGATGATGTGTTCTATCGTTCTGGTTTGGATGATAAACATGCATATTATTCGGCAAACCGCGAAAATGGGGTTGGCGCACTTGATATTTTTAAGATAATTTATCTGGGTGCTGAGAAAGAGCCCAAATTGATTACCCGTGATATCACCATTGCAGGGATGAACCGGGAAATACCCAGTGTGTTTTTTGAATCTCCCGTGGCGCTTGAAATTGACAACCGTTTTCAGCTAATGGGGGTGATTACAGAAGAAGGAACTCAGAAACCGGTGGTGTCAAAGCTTGAGTTTATTGACATGGAACAAAATCGGGTGGTAGCCACCAGCATGTCCGGAAAAGATGGTAACTATCAGTTGAAATTGCCTGAGAAAAAAAATTATGGCGTAGAAATATCAGCCAATGGCTATATGCTGTTTCTTGATGTGGTTGACCTGATGTCAGAACCATCAAACGAAATGGCCATTCGTAATTTTGAGCTGAAAAGCGTTGAGGTTGGTGCCAAGGTAGTGCTGGAGAATATTTTCTTTGAATTCGGAAAATCCACACTTAAGCCAGAATCTTATCCGGCCCTTGATCAGGTTAAAAAACTGCTCGAAAGCAATCCTTCCTTAAGGATTGAAATTTCGGGACATACCGATAATGTGGGCTCCTTGCGCACAAACATGAAAATTAGTACCGAAAGAGCTGAAGCAGTTGCTGATTACCTTATTGAACAGGGAATTGATAAAACCAGAATTGAATACAAAGGATATGCTTTTAATCAGCCTATCGCGCCGAATAATACGGAAGATGGGAGGGCCAAGAACCGAAGGGTTGAGTTTAAAATACTTAGTAAATAAATATTCATATAAGCGGTGTTA
>CAZZBU010000029.1:0-18469 GCA_964652315.1 uncultured Bacteroidales bacterium | reverse complement strand
TGTTATGCCGCTTTTGTGTTTTATAAAGAAATGCAGCAATATATCATTTTAAAGCTCATTTGAATATGATAACTTTCAAGCCGTTTTTGTTAAATGTACATTTCATCTAAAAATGAGTAATATGAAACATACAGCATTTTACCATATTCATAAGAGCTACAATGCCAGGATGGTTCCATTTGCAGGATTCGAGATGCCGGTGGAATATGAGGGGGTTACCAAAGAACATATTGCCGTAAGGGAGCGAGTGGGTGTGTTTGACGTGTCGCACATGGGTGAGTTTTGGGTGAAAGGTCCGCAAGCCAAAGCACTTTTGCAAAAAGTCACAACAAATGACCTGAACAAAATTCATAACGGAAAAGCTCAGTATACCTGTTTTCCCAATGGTAAAGGCGGCATTGTGGATGATCTCATCATCTATCAGTTCGAAGAAGAAAAATTTATGGTAGTGGTCAATGCTGCCAATATTGAAAAAGATTTTAACTGGCTGAAAAAAAACAACAGCAATGATGTAGAATTGGAGAATGCTTCGGACAAAATTTCACAATTGGCCATACAAGGGCCAAAAGCCATGGATGTAGTACAGAAAATTACTGATGTGGATTTGAAGGCTATTCCCTTTTTTGGTTTTGTGACCGGAAGGGTAGCAGGCATTGATGAGGTGATTATTTCAGCTACAGGGTACACCGGTTCGGGTGGTGTGGAATTGTATTTTGACAACAAACATGCAGAACCCTTGTGGAATGCTCTTTTCGATGCAGGTAAGGCTTATGATATTGTTCCGGTGGGGTTGGCTGCCCGCGATACCCTTCGTCTCGAAGCCGGATTTTGTCTTTATGGAAATGATATTGATGATTCAACTTCACCATTGGAGGCCGGATTGGGTTGGATAACCAGGTTTGTGGATGGGAATGATTTTATTGACAGGGAATACCTTAGCAGACAAAAAGAGCAAGGAGTGCAAAAAAAACTTGTTGGTTTTGAACTTCTCGGGCGGGGTATCCCCAGACAACATTATGAGATACAAAACGAAATAAACGAACCCGTTGGAATAGTTACATCCGGAACCATGTCGCCCATGCTTAAAAAAGGGATTGGCATGGGTTATGTAGAATCCCGGTTTTCAGCACCAGGAACAATCATCAACATTGCTATCAGAAACAAAAAGGTAAAAGCTAAAGTGGTTAAGCCACCCTTTTTTAAAGGTTAGATTGTGCCTATGGATGAGCTGTTTTTTAATAATATCGACGATTTTTTATTTGTTATTGCATTAGAAGATAATAAGAAACCCGGTTCTTTTATCAGAATTAATGATTATGCATTGAACAGGCTGGGATATTCAGCCGATGAATTAATGGGGAAAAATCTCCTGGATTTATTTGATGAAGGGGTTATCGATAAAAACATTAAACAGTTGGCCAGGGTGTTTACAAAAACAGCTTTAGATACCACTTTTGTCACTCATGAAGGGGTATGGATAGATGTTTCAGTAAAAACCTATCTTGAAAAATTTGAAGGTAAACAAGTAGGGCTTATTGTGGCCAAAGACCTTACTGACTTGCGCAAAGCATATGAGGAATTACAGTATCTTGACGAAGAACTTGTGAATCAAAGGGAAAATTTTCAGGCCCTGATTGATAACCTTACCCAAACACAGGAACAACTAATTCAATCCGAAAAGATGGCTGCTCTCGGACAATTGATATCTGGTATAGCCCATGAAATCAATACACCCCTGGGCGCTATAAAAGCCTCTGTTGGTAATCTCGAAGACTCCATACAAAAAGTTACCGATGGCATCCAACATTATCAGGAGTTATTGAATACCGATGATTTTGAAATATTTAAGAAACTTCTGGATTGGCCGCGAACTTTAAAATCACTTACATCAAGGGAAAAACGTAAAAAAAGAAAAGAGATTACAGAAACACTGGCCCAACATGGTTACCCACATACCGAAAAGCTGGCAGAAATTATGATATACCTTGAAATCTATGACGATTACATGGATGTTATCGGGCCGGTTGCCAAAGAAAATCTCTTATCACTTTTGAAAATTGTACGTGATTTTTATTCTCTGAAAAAAAACAAACAAACCATTAATATAGCCACTGAACGCGCTGCAGTGGTGGTGTTTGCGTTGCGGAAATTTATTCATCACGATCAATCCGGTGAAATGAACAAAGCGGATGTGATAGAAGGCATTGAAACAGTGCTGACGCTTTATCATAACCAGATAAAACAAGGCTTGGAGATTGTCAGGGAGTACCAGGATGTTCCTCAAATACTAGCCTATCACGACGAGATTAATCAAGTATGGACAAACCTGATTCATAATGGAATACAGGCCATGAGCCAGACTGGTGTCATGACTATCACCACTTCATCTGATGATCAGTGGGTGAAAGTAGCCATTAAAGATACCGGTATGGGCATTTCACCGGATATGAAAGATAAAATATTCCAACCCTTTTTCACAACCAAAAAGAAAGGAGAGGGCAGTGGGCTGGGGCTGGATATTGTAAAAAAAATAATTGAAAAGCACAAAGGAAAAATCTATTTTGAAAGCATGCCGGAAAAAGGGACAACATTTTTTGTTGAACTGCCCATTGATCCGACAAAAATGTAAAGATTATAACTGATTGTCGGTCAACAATTAAAAAAACAATAAGAGGCCCTGCTTAACCGTTCTAATTAACGCTTTTTTTCGAATTCTGTTTGTATTTTGTTTTTAGGGTATTATTTTTATAACGAATTGATGGGATTATGAGCAACAGACAAGCGATTTTATGTATAGATGATGAGGTTATTGTGCTTGATTCGTTAAAAGAACAACTTGAAAATATCATTGATGATGATATTTACCTCGAGACAATTGAAAACGGAGAAGAAGCACTTGAGGTACTGGATGAACTTCTGGAAGATGATATTGAAATACCCCTTGTCATCGCCGATTACATCATGCCACAGATGACGGGTGATAAGGTACTCACGGAAATTTTTAAACGCTCCCCGCATACACGCAATATTCTTCTAACCGGTCAGGCTAACCTGAAAGGGGTTGAAAATGCGGTAAACAATGCAAATCTCTACCGTTTTATTTCAAAACCCTGGGATAAAAATGATTTGGCCTTGACAGTTAAGGAGGCCTTACTGAGCTACAGACAGGAGAAAATTATTTTTACCCAGAATGAGGAATTAAAAGAACTCAATGCTGAACTGGAGAAAAAGGTTGAAGAAAGGACAAAACAACTGCAGGAATTGAATGTAACCAAGGATAAGTTTTTTTCAATTATTGCTCATGATCTGAAAAATCCTTTTAATTCACTCATTGGTTTTACAGAGCTGATCCTTCAGAATTATGAACAGTATTCCAAGGAAAAAATCTATTCCTTTGTACAAATGCTGAATGAAACTTCACAGGGTACTTATGCATTATTGCAAAACCTTCTGGAATGGTCGCGGTCACAAACCGGACGTATCAAATTTGAGCCTGAAAATGTTGAAGTCAATGCCATTGTGGATGAGCTCATAAATATTTTTTCGGCTCAGGCAAAGGAGAAAGAAATAGACCTGCTCATTACCCTTGATGATAATCTGGTTGTTTTTGCTGATGAAAACATGATTAAAACAGTGCTGAGGAACCTTATCTCGAATGCTTTAAAGTATACCAGGCCAGGAGGAAGGGTAGAGATAGGCAATACAAGCAATGAAAACGCCATAACCATCCTTATAAAAGATAATGGGGTTGGTATCCCTGAAGATGCCCTGGAGAAACTTTTCAGAATTGATGCTTCCTATTCTACCGAAGGTACTGCCCAGGAAACCGGAACAGGTCTTGGGCTTGTCCTCTGCAAAGAATTCATGAACCGGAACAATGGTTCTATTGCCGTACAAAGTAAGGTAGATGAAGGCAGCGTGTTTAGCATTACCCTGCCAACTTCCGGTTAAAATCCGTTTCCGTCTTATCGATTCAAAAATTTTATCAACAGGATTAATGTTGTTAGGTTCCTGTCTATCAGTAATGAAATCCTCTAACACATAAGCCGGGTGCTACCATGGTTGTTAAAATTCATGATCAAAATCATCAAATATCAAATGAAATGATAATTTTGCAAACCTTTTAATGCATTTATGAATAGAAATAAACTTGAGGTTTGCTTTAGTCCGGCAGAATATGACTATTTCCATAATCCGAAGTCGGTTGTAGTTGTAGTGGATATCCTGCGTGCTTCCACAGCTATCTGTACTGCTTTTATGAATGGGGTAAAGGAAATAATACCGGTAGGTACCCTGGAGGAAGCACGGCAGTTTAAGGAAAAAGGTTTTATGGTGGCTGCCGAACGCGATGGTATCGTTCGTGATTTTGCAGATTTTGGTAATTCGCCCTTCAATTTTACAGAAGAAAGGGTCAGGAATAAGGTCATAGTCTATTCAACAACAAATGGCACACAATCCATACAAACAGCCAGCGCTGCAGCAGAGGTGCTAATTGGGTCCTATTTGAATATAAGTGCACTGGCTGATTATTTAAACAGGAAGCAGCACGATGTAGTAATCTTTTGTGCTGCATGGAAAAATAAATTCAATTTAGAAGATTCTGTTTTTGCAGGGGCCCTGGCTGAATTATTGCTTGCCGGCAATTCATTTTATACCATTTGCGATTCTGCCAAAGCTTCTCTTGACTTATGGTCGCTTGCCAGACATAACCCTTATGGATATATACTGAAGTCTGCCCAGAAGGATCGCCTTGCTAAAAATGGGCTGGATGATGTTATTGAGTTCTGCCATGAGATGAACCTGTCATCAAAAATTCCGGTATTACGCAATAATTCATTGGTTTGCATAGAGTAAAATTAATCGTATAATATGTTGTATAACAAGTTTATATAAATTTAATTGTGAATTTAATAACATTTGATTAAAAAATTTTTAATTTCACAGAATATTAAGTTACCTCATAAGATTTCATTTAAACATAAAAAATTCACCTATGAAAAAGCACAATTTTTATGCAGGACCATCAATTTTGCCCCCTTATACCATCGAAAAAACTGCTGAGGGGATAATTAATTATGAAGGTATTGGATTGTCCATTATGGAGATTTCGCATCGCAGTAAGGAATTTGGTGCCGTTATTAATGAGGCCCGCAACCTTATGCGCGAATTGCTTGATGTACCCTCAGGATATTCGGTGCTTTTTATCGCTGGTGGGGCAAGCATAAATTTTGCCATGGTACCATACAACCTGTTGATTAGCAAAGCAGCATACCTGCATACAGGGGCCTGGTCAGCAAAAGCTATGAAAGAAGCTACTTATTTTGGCGAAGTTGTTGTAGTTGGCTCCTCCGCTGAAAGCAACTTTACCTACATTCCCAAAAAATTTGAAGTACCCAGGGACGCTGATTATTTGCATGTAACCACTAATAATACTATTTATGGGACTCAAATTAAGGAAGATTATGATGTTGGAGTACCACTCATTGCTGATATGTCCTCTGATATTCTGTCCCGTCCTCGCGATATTTCGAAATATTCTATTATTTACGGTGGTGTACAAAAAAACATCGGACCCGCAGGTGTTGGATTTGCCATTGTTAAAGACGATGTCTTAGGAAAAGTTGATCGCTATATTCCTACGATTTTAAACTATCAGACTTATATCGAAAAAGAATCATTGTTCAATACCCCACCGGTTATTGCAATCTACGCCTGCATGCATACTTTACGTTGGCTGAAAGAACAGGGGGGGGTGAAAGCGATCCATAAAATAAATGAAAAGAAAGCCAAGGTATTGTATGATGAGATTGACAGAAATAAACTGTTTGTAGGTACAGTGGAGGATCCTGCTGACCGCTCTTCAATGAATGTGACCTTTGTGATGAAAGAAGAGTACAAAAGCCTGGAACCGAAATTTTTAGAATTGGCTACTTCCAAAGGTATCGTGGGTATCAAGGGACATCGTACCGTGGGTGGTTTCAGGGCATCCATTTATAATGCCATGCCTATTGAAAGTGTAAAATTCTTAGTTGATCTGATGAAGGAGTTTGAAAAAAAACATTGATTTCAATTGGCACCTTGAGATTTTTTTTTTTAAAGAATGATTAAATCATAATTAATAACCAACTAAAGATATCACTTATGGAAAAAGTATTAGTAGCTACCGAAAAACCCTTTGCAAAGGAAGCAATCGATGGTATTCGCAGCATTGTTGAAGCATCCGGGATGGAACTCTCATTGCTGGAAAAATATACTTCGCATGAATCATTGTATGAAGCCCTTAAAGATGCCGTTGCAGTTATCATTCGTAGTGATAATATTGATGCGGCAGCCCTGGCAGCAGCACCCAACCTGAAGATTGTTGTCCGTGCCGGTGCAGGTTACGACAATGTGGATTTACAAGCTGCTACGGATAAGGGTGTGGTTGTGATGAATACCCCGGGGCAAAACAGCAACGCTGTTGCCGAACTGGCCATCGGTATGATGCTGTTTCTTGCGAGAAATGGTTATAATGGAAAGTCCGGAACCGAACTGCGTGGCAAATCATTGGGTATCCATGCCTTTGGGAATGTTGGCAGGCTTGTGAATCAGATAGCAAAAGGTTTTGGAATGAAAGTATATGCATTTGATCCTTTTGTGGATAATGCTGTAATGGAAGCTGAGGGTGTTGTCCCACTTTCTACAGTGGAGGAATTATACAGCACCTGCCAGTATATCTCGTTGCATATTCCTGCCAACGCAGAAACAAAAGCTTCTGTAAATTATAATCTGTTGTCGAAATTACCCCTTGGTGGGACTGTAATTAATACCGCCCGAAAAGAAGTTATTCATGAAGATGATTTGCAGAAAATAATGGACGAACGTGCAGATATAAAATATGCTTCTGACATAGCACCCGATTGCAAAGATGTGTTTCCGGAAAAATATGAAGGCCGGTATTTCTTCACTCCAAAGAAGATGGGGGCGCAAACAGCCGAGGCTAATATTAATGCCGGTATAGCTGCAGCAAACCAAATTGTTGGTTTCTTAAAGACAGGCATTACGAAATTTAAAGTGAATTAACAAAACAATTGAACGGTTTGCCAAAGAAACCTGACGGACCAATTGTAAATAGTGAACTTGGTGTGTTGTTATTCAGGAATGAAAACCCACCAGGTTCTTTTTTTATTTCATAAATTATCACAAAAAACAAAAGATGGCAATTATTAAACCATTTACAGGGTACAGGCCCAAAAAGGATTTAGTATCAAAAATCGCTTCACGGCCTTATGATGTGCTTAATACCGAAGAAGCCAGAGAGGAGGCGAAAGATAATCCACATTCTTTTTTACATGTGGTTAAGCCCGAGATAGACCTGCCCGAAGATGTGGATCATTATGATGAAAAAGTTTATTTAAAAGCAAGGGAAAACCTGAAAAATCTGATAAACAAAGGAGATTTTTTCAGGGATGAAAAGCCCTGTTACTACATCTATGCGCAAACCCTTTGGGGAAATACCCAGTACGGACTTGTGGGATGTGCGGCTGTGGACGATTACCTGAACAATGTTGTGAAAAAGCATGAGTTAACCCGTCCGGATAAAGAGAAAGACAGAAAAAACCATATCCGGTACACCAATTTTCAGGCAGAGCCGGTATTTTTCACCTATCCGGATAACGAAACGTTAAATAGAATTGTATCTGATAAGATCGTGGAGGCCCCTGTTTATGATTTTGATTCCGGCGATGGTGTGGTCCATAAACTTTGGGTTATTGACGAAGATTACCTGATTACAAAAATTGAGGATGTTTTTAGAATTGAAGTGCCAGCCACTTATGTTGCTGACGGGCATCACCGGACCGCTGCTGCTGCACACGTGGGCGAGGAGCGGCGCAAGCAGAACAAGAACCATACCGGAACAGAAGCATACAATTATTTTATGGCCGTGCACTTCCCTGCCAGCCAGCTTACGATAATTGATTATAACCGGGTTGTTACTGATTTAAATGGATTGACAACCGAGCAGTTTTTGGAAAGGCTTAAAGCAGGATTTGAAATTATCGAACATGGTGAACATTTGTTTAAACCAGAAAGGCTGCACCAGTTTTCAATGTACCTTGATGGCAATTGGTATGAATTAAGAGCCAAAGACGGGACTTACGATGATTCGGACCCTATCGGGGCACTGGACGTTACCGTATTGTCAAAGCAGATTCTCGATCCGGTTTTGGATATAAAGGATTTGAGAAAATCAAAACGGATTGATTTTGTTGGAGGGATCCGGGGACTTGAAGCACTTAAAAAACGGGTGGATTCAGGCGAAATGGCGGTTGCTTTTGCATTGTATCCTGTTTCGATGGGTCAATTAATAACCATTGCTGATACAGGAAATATTATGCCTCCAAAAACTACCTGGTTTGAGCCCAAGCTCCGGAGTGGCCTGGTTTTGCATAGCATCGAATAGGGTATAAAAAAAGCGGGGCAGAATTCATTTGACTTATTTTATCCCACAAAGCAGAACAGGATGTTTACAAATGTACCTGTTCTACTTTGCGGGAATATTTTTCAGGCCTTTTATAAGGGCTTTTGGATTTATACGTTATCCAACACAGCCATCACCTCCCTGACATGGCTGACAGAGGTGTCGAGCAATGCTTTTTCATCGTCATTCAGCTTAAGCTCGAGAATTTTTTCAACGCCATTGGCGCCGAGCACCACAGGTACGCCAACAAAAACATCGCTGTAGCCATATTCACCTTCCAGTTTAACGCATACCGGAAAAATTCTACGCTGGTTTCTAATCACAGCTTCAGCCATGCGTGCTGCTGCAGCACCCGGAGCGTACCAGGCCGAGGTACCCATAAGCTTTACCAATTCACCACCGCCATATTTTGTGCGTTCAATAATGGCGTTAAGCATTTTTTTATCAATCAACTCGGTAATGGGGATTCCGCTGACAGTTGTATACCGGGGTAGTGGAACCATAGTGTCACCATGTCCACCCATCAATACAGCCTGAATATCTTTTGGAGATATTTTTAAAGCATCGGCTATAAAGGCACGGTATCGTCCTGTGTCCAGTACACCAGCCATACCCATAACCCTGTTTCTGGGGAAGTTGGCTGTGATATAAGCCTGGTATGTCATTACATCAAGCGGATTTGAAACCACAATGATGGTTGTGTTCGGAGAATACCTAATAATATTCTCGGTAACAGTTTTTACAATATTGGCGTTTGTTCCAATTAAATCATCGCGGCTCATGCCTGGTTTTCTTGGCAAACCGGAAGTAATTACAACAACTTTTGAGTCTTTGGTGGCTTCGTAATCGTTTGTCACACCCCTTGTTTTGGTGTTGAAACGGTTAATGGGAGCGGTCTGCCACATATCAAGCGCTTTTCCTTCGGCGAGACCTTCTTTAATGTCTAATAAAATAATTTCATTTGTTACTTCTTTTTGAGCAAGAACGTCAGCGCAAGTAGCACCAACATTGCCTGCCCCAACGACAGTAATTTTCATAATATAGATAATTTAATTTATACTTTTTTCTTTGAGAACGGTGTGTTAAGAGAATCGCAAATCTAAAAAAAATAACACAATTCGGACGAAGCTTGTTTATTTAATAATGAAAATAAATATACAAGTTTTTTCTAAAATGGCTTTGGCTGAGCAAAGATGATACTGTTTTTACATATTTCAAGCATGCTTTATGCTGGGAGTGAACGGATTTTTTTTACTACTTTTGACCTTGTAAAGAAGAGGATTGAATGATACGCGAAAATCTGGAAAGAATTAAACATATCCTGCCTGATTCAGTAAAGCTGGTTGCAGTTTCCAAAACAAAACCAGAAGAGGATATCCTGGAAGCCTATCAGACAGGCCACCGGTTTTTTGGTGAAAATAAAGTGCAGGAGTTGGCTAAAAAGGCCGAACAGCTTCCTGATGATATTGAGTGGCACATGATTGGTCACCTGCAAAGCAATAAAGTGAAATATATTGCTCCTTTTGTCAGCCTTATCCATGCTGTGGATAGCTTTAAACTTTTAAAGACTATTGATAAAGAAGCAAAAAAAAATAACCGTATTATTCCATGTTTGTTACAAATTCATATTGCCACAGAGGAGTCAAAATTTGGATTATCAGAGGTGGAATGTAATGAAATGCTAAAATCTGAAGAATATCAGGAACTAAAAAATGTTGCTATCCACGGATTAATGGGAATGGCGACATATACGGATGATTTAGATCAAATTCGGAAAGAATTTTCTTATCTTGCATCGTTATTTGCACGGATAAAATCAGAGTATTTTACAGAAAAATCCTCCTTCACGGAACTATCCATGGGGATGTCCAATGATTATCTGATTGCGGTAGAGGAGGGAAGTACCATGGTACGTATTGGAAGTTCAATTTTTGGCGAAAGAAACTATACATAACAATGGCAGATTTAAAAACAAAATTTCTAGGACTTGAGTTAAAAAACCCTGTAATTGTAAGTAGTTCAGGATTAACGAATTCTGTTGATAAGATTAAAAGAATTGAAGACAATGGTGCCGGTGCAGTTGTGCTTAAATCATTGTTCGAAGAACAGATTCGTTTTGAAACAGGAAAATTGGCGTCAAGCAGTGATTATCCTGAGGCCGAGGATTATATCCGGAATTATGTAAAGAGTTCTTCAATTGAGGAATACCTTAACCTTATTGAATCTGCCAAAAAAGAAACAAACCTTCCAATCATTGCTTCGGTCAATTGTGTGTCGGCACGGGAATGGGTCGATTTTTCCCGTCAAATGGTCGAAGCCGGTGCTGATGCACTCGAAATTAACGTATTTTATCTTCCAACCAAACGTGAATCTTCCAGCGATGTTTTTAAGAACATTTATTTTGAACTTGCTGATAAACTGAAAAATACAGTTGATATACCATTGTTGTTCAAGCTTGGGAATAATTTTACCAACCTCATTGAAATGGCCAATCAATTATTTTTCAGAGGAGTTCATGGGGTAACTCTGTTCAATAGGTTCTATGAACCTGATATTGATATTGAGAATCAGAAGATGGTCTCTGCCGAAGTATTCAGCAGCCCTGCTGATATCAGGCAAAGTTTGCGATGGGTTGGAATTATTTCCGGTACCATACCTGAGCTTGAAGTGGCAGCTTCAACAGGTATCCATGATGCGGTGGGAGTGATTAAACAATTGTTGGCCGGGGCCTCAGTTACTCAATTGTGCTCAGTATTGTATAAAAAGGGGCCGGAATACTTAAACGAGGTTCTCTCTGGCCTTGAATCCTGGATGAATAAAAACAATTATGCTACCATCGCCGATTTCAGGGGAAAAATGAATTACAGCTCCATTGCTGATCCTGCCCAGTATGAGCGTTCACAATTCATGAAATATTTTTCGAATTATTCGTAAGGGAATGCTTATTGACGTCAGGCTAATTTTTATAATTATTGTTTAGCACGAACGGGACGTCCGCACTAGCAGGGGAAGGAGTGAGGCGCTACGCCCAACTACCACTCTTACCGAAATTGCTTAATCAGCTCCTGTATGAGAATGGCTTTATCTTTTTCCATTCCTGTAATGTTTTCTTTTAAATAATCCCTCTCCTCTGCCTTTCGTTCTTCGGAAAGTTGAGGGATGGTTTCTTCAAGGACGGTAAAAGCCTCGATGGTGCTTTGGTAATCTCCTCTGATGGCAGCATCCGTGAATATCCTTGGATGATCAGAAAAATCAAGCCCCGATTGCCAGCATATAGCTAATAATTTATCGAGGATAGGCTCATAGCGTTGGTTATTAACTGCCAGGGCGAGGGGCCCGGCAGCCTGATTATCCTTTATATCTTTCAGAAAATTTTCGACTCTTTCTTTGATGCGTTCGCTTTTACTTATAAATAATAACTCTACAAGATACGTTACAACCGACTTATCACCTGTCTCACGAAGCTCCTTTAAAGCGTCCAACACTTCAGCATCATTGGTTGAGTATAATCTTTCGAGTATTTTCTTATGTTTAAATTCAATTTTCATATGCGTCACTTTCACTTATTTTGCTTAGCCACGAATGCACGAATAATATGATTTTAATAATTAAATTTCACAAATTCGAAATAATGAAATTGTGCTAGTTTTTGAGTATTGGTATTTTATTCGATAAAAAATTCGTGCATTCGTGGCTAATAATCAAAATTTTATAAGACTATTCGTTTATAATTTAACTTTAGTTCTCCAAAATTAACGATCAACGCTAATTGATTGTGTGATACTTTAAGATAATTAATAGCTTGTGCAATAAATTCTTCTGCTATACCTGAAGCACCTTTTATTTCCAGTATAATATCGTCATATACAACAAAGTCTGCAAAAAATTTATGGGGCAAAACTACATCTTTATAATGAACTACATATTCCTTTTCTCTCTCATATGGTATTCCAGCCTTTCTGAATTCATATTCAAGGGCATCTTTATACACAATTTCAAGAAAACCTGGTCCAAGATTGTTATGTATATCCATGCATATTCCTATAATTCTGTAACTTTCTTCTTTTAAAATTATTTTTTCCATAAGAGGCTGATTTTTTTGGCCACTAATGCACGAATTTTTCCCGAATGACAATTTATTTAAGAAACTTTTTCAGATTAATGATGTATTTATTCCTATCATATTTGTATCATTATTAAATACATAAAAGAATTATTCGTGCATTCGTGGCTATCTGATTTCGCAATCCGCTTCAAGCATAAATTTCATAGCCTCCCTTGATCCCAGCCTGCGCGCTTTATCCCAATCAGCACAGGCGCCGCTATCATCTCCTGAACGTTTTCTTGCCAGCCCCTTGTTCAGGTACGTTTCGGCATTATCAGGTTCCAGATCCAAGGCCATGCTATAATCCTTAATGGCATATTTATACATTTTGGTTTGCAGGTATGCATCCCCGCGGGTTTTAAAATATTCAGGTTTGGATTGATTTTTTTCAAGACATTTGTTTATGTATGGAAGGGCTTTTATGGGTTTTTCGAAAAGCATATACATGTTGGCACACTGAAACCAGTTATTTTCATTATCCGGAAATAGTTCCAGGTAAAGCAACATATTGGCCTCTGCGGGTTCATAATCCTCATTTTTCGTATGCAAAACAGATTTATATTTTATCAATTCAAGGTTTTCAGGCTCCAGTTCCATAGCCTCCCTAACGTCCTCAATGGCTTTTCCAAATTTACTTACTGCTTCAAGGCTTTTGGCCCTCAGGACGTAATATTCGGCATTTCTTCGGTATTGTTTTATCGCTCTGGAATAATCCCTGATAGCCTGATTGTGATCTTTTAGATTTGCATAAGCAAGTCCTCTTTTTGCATACATGGCATGATCACGGTTTGACTTCTCTATGGCTTCATCTGCCAGTTTAATAGCCTGGTTGTAATTCTCGTATTTAATATAATAAGCGGTTTCCTGTAGTGCCTTTTCTTTGCTGGAGTCCCATTCTTTTGACCAGAATGTTTTCCAATCCCCGCTGTTTTCATACGGGAGAAAGGCGCTATCCAGTTTCACCCTTGTTTCCGGTTTTTTGTATCGTGAGCTTAAGTGTTCCTCAAGGTGATGGTACATATTGCCTTCATCACCCAATCTTGCATAAGTTTTAGCCAGTTCAAGGCTTGCAATGTTGTTTTGAAGGTTATTGGCTTCTAAAAAAGTTTGCCGCGCTTCATTATAATGTCCTGATTCATATAAAGCTTTCCCTTTGAGCAAAATAAAATGCACTTCATCCGTGTTTTCCTGTATAAGACTTTCAGTTAATTCAAGTGACCGGGGATAGTTTTTCAGGTTGAAAAAAGCAACTGCTTTCAGATAATCGGTTGGATTTGTTTGTTTTTGACCGGCTACCTGATAACCACCGGTAAGAATCAGAATAACATATAATATTAAAAATTGTGTCTTCATCATGGCTCTAGTTCTTCAAGAGGTTCTGCATCATCGCTGCTGTACACATGAATAAATCCGTTGAGGTTCTTCAGGTGCATGCCTGAGATTCTTGGTTCATATACATCACAGATATAATAATACACCCCGGAAGGTACAAAACGTTGTGTTTGCTGGTATCGTCCATCCCAGTTGATATCAGGATCTGTTGTTTCAAATACCAGTTTACCCCAGCGGTTGTATATTTTCATATCCACTTCCTTCACATAGTTGTTAATATTTACGGCCCTGTAAACATCATTGATGTTGTCTCCGTTAGGGCTAAAAACATTTGGCAGCTTGTAGAGGGAACAAACATCGATGCATATTTTAATGGATCGGGGGCTTTCATTTCCAACGGAGTCAGTAGCTGAAATCTGATAACAACCGGCCAGAGAGGCTTCGCTGTAATGATCATACGAAAATATGGAGGGATCATCTATTTGCGCGATTTCAACTGTTGAATCCGTTTGTGTGGGACTGTAAAAAATGGTATATGACACAATTTCATCATCATGGCATTCCACCGGGAGCTCCCAGGTAAGGTGGTTGTACCCGCTATCACAAAGGGACTCTACATTAAGTACCGGAGTGCAAGGGGGAACCGTATCCAGAGGAATTCCAGAGTTTACATGTGTTTTGTTTAAGGTACGATATAAAATGCTGTCGGCAATATACTCGCTTACCCCTGTAAGCTGATAGAAATACTCTGTCCCGTTGGTTAATCCGGTATGTATGTATTCTGTAGTATTCATCAGGGTATCAAGCAGTATTTTCTCACCATCCCTTAACATGTATACGGAGTCCTGAATGTTACGCCAGGGAGCATCTTTAAAATAAGCAATACTGTTTAGATTATCGGCCGGATAAACTTCCAGATAGGTGCTTGATGCCAGCCCACCATCGCTGGCAAGCCGTTCAATGCCGGAGTTGCTTTCTGTATAATATAATTTGACCTGATAGGTATAGGGAAATTGAATGGTGTTAATCATACTGTCAAGATATATCGTGTCATCAAGATTGGTTGTTGAAAATATAGCATCAAAGGCTTGTGGATTTTCCGGAGTAGCCCGTAACAATTCATAACGGTAAGGGGAGCCTCCAGGCAAGGTGTCGAGAAATTCCCGGGGTGGCCGTTGCCATTTAACCAGAATTTCACCTGATTCAGCATCGCTGTTTTCAACGCTTATCTGAAGGATGGCAGGGGTACCCTGAATCAGTGTTCCACATGCCATAAGCGATGGGATGCTGGGAGTTTCATTTTCAAAAACAGCCCTTATAATATAACAATAGTCCACACCTTGCTCTAGTCCGTTTAGCTTTATATCCTTAAAAACAAACTGGTCAGCAGGTACTTCGCTAATTTTTTCGAAGTTATATGAGGCAGCTATCTGATTGCTGCATGAATCGGGCTCAAAAACTTCTGTTCCGGTTTTTCTGAATATCTCAAATCCGGTAATATTGTCGCACAAAGGATAATCCCATGTAACTGTGATAGTATCTGTACCACTGGTTGCCGTAACATTTTCCGGAGGTGGTCCAAGTACCTGAATGTTGAAATTGTCAATATCAACCGAGCGGATTATTTCACCTTCTTGATTGATGTTCGAATCTTCGGACTTTACAACAATAAAATAGGGTTCCTGCCGGACATGCTCACAGGTGGTAATCCATGAAAAAATTGAGCGTGAGTATCCACTACCTGTATTGGCTGAATCGAGCACAAACCTGGCCGGTGAGTTTTCAAGAACAAGGGGGCCGCCTACTACCGATTGGCTGATTGAATCATTATCCTGATCGATAGCAATGATTTCCTGCAAAACAGTATCTCCGGCAACAACGCAGATATCATTCAGGGGTTGGTTTTCAGGGGGGAGATTGTCTGTTTCTACAACTTCAATCTGCATGTCACGAACGATGTTGCCAATTTTCACCCCGCTACGCCATTCTTCAATATTCATAGCCACATTATAAATGCCAACTTCAATGGGTGCGTCCCAGATGAGGTCACCGGTAATGGAGTCAACCCGAAGGCTCCTGGAGGCAGCAGGAAATTCATAGTCTTCAATAGGAATGCCATCTTCACCTGTACAGGTGGTCAGGCTGTAGCTTAATGAATCACCATCCGGATCATAGGCTGCCGGATTATGAATAAATGTTTGTCCCAGGGCGGCTTTGTCAATAGGATAATTTAGCAATTGAGGAGCATTATTAAAGCCGATGTTGGGGTTTATGACCAGGGTGGATTTTATCGAAAAAACCACATTGACACTGTTGGGAATGTTTTTTACTCCCAGGTTCCGGTTTGGATCCTGAACAAACAACTGATACGTCCCCGGCCCTGGAAAAGTATGTGTTGCTTTATAAATATTCCGTTGATATAAATCCGGAAGCCTTGTAAGCTCAATTCGTTGAGCGATGGAGGATGTATTGTCTCCCCAGAAAATTTCCAAGCGGTCACGATCGGCAGCACTTGGGGTAAAGGTAAATGTGGTGATGGTCACCTCATAGGTAAGCGCAGAGATTTGTTTGTATGTAATTTCCCCGGCCCTGTTGTGGGTGGCATTCACTCCGGTGCTTACAAAAAGCAATAATACTAATATGTACAGGTATTTATTCATTTATGTTCCTTACGTACAAAAGTAGTAAATTATTCTGCCTGTTGGTTTAAAATGATAAGCAGATATTGCGTTTGAGTTTATTGATTAGGGCTAAATCAGGGGATAAATTCTTTTTTTTTAGGATTAATTGGGCAAAATAATTAAATAAATGGTAAATTTGAATTACTAAACTTAAATAAAATGAATCATGAAAACTTCTATTTGGTCAATTATATTATTTTTTTTGAGTGTGCTTTTAGTTGATACAAATGCACAGGAAACAGAATCGTTAATTAATATCCCAACTGATTTTCGCTTTAACGGTTTCGCAGAGGTCCAAACAAAATATTCCAATCTAATCGATGAGAATGCTACTTATGTAGGGTTTAAGGGCGGTACAGCCATTAATAGTGTGTTGGGTTTAGGAGTTACAGCAGGAGGTTTTGTGACAGAAAACCATTTTAGCCACACCCCGGTTGATGGAGCAGACTTAAACCAATTAACGGCCCTTATGGGGTATACCGGTTTTTTTGTTGAATATATTGCTTTAGCCGATAAAAAAATACATTTTACAATACCAGTATCTGTCGGGCCCGGCCTTATAGCTATTTTTGAACAGGAGCCCATAGCCGATCAGTCAGGGGTCTATAATGAAGATATGTTGGAATATACTGGTTTTCTTGTACTGGAACCAGCTATCAATATGGAGATCAATATCATTAAAGAGGTTAAGTTTATTGTTGGTGGGGGATACCGCTGGGTGACCGGCACAAGCCTTGATATCCTCACGGATGATGATTTATCAGGGTTTAACGTGAACATAGGTTTACGTCTGGCCAGTTATTAAGCAACTTGAGCATGAGGCTCCTAAAATACGGTGCGCCGAACATCATGAATCCTCATAAATCAGGCGGAAAACGGTTTTTCCTGGCTAATCTAATTCCAGCCTTTTTTCCTGCTTTCTGGCATTAAATTCATATCCCTTTTCTTTACCATCATAGCCAAGAATGAGCAGGTTTTTTTGATCCAGGTAAAGGTCAAGGAGCAACAGGTTTTTAATGGTTAGTTGTTTTAATCCGGGATTGAATTCTGCGGAAAATAATAAAAACAGGGCTTCGTTGTTTTCTTTTACTTCTTTAAAACTTAATGCTACCGTATCCTTATCCGCAAGGATTAGAAACATGTCGTTGATGTAACGTACCATCAGGCTTTTTTCATTTTTGGAAAAGTCACTGTCCATCAGGTTAACCTGCTTGTCATACCGATGGCCTATGGCAAATCCCAAATCATCACGGAATATGCGCATGGAAACTTCCATGGACGAATTATCCCGATTGAAATCCACATTTGTGACGGAGAGGTGGATGGGGTGGGAGTGGGTGAGCCCAAATAATAATATACTACCAAGAAGTAAAATCATTTTATTATAATTCTTTATATAAAACACCAGAAAAGAATATTTTTCAAAGTAAGGTTTTTTATTTGGATATTTTATCGATTACCCCGAGATATGTACATTTCATCATGTAGCTATTTGATTTAATAAAATTCAGTTAGGATGTATTAATTAAAATCATGATATTCGTTGAATAAAAAAAAGTATTGTTTTATGAAAGCTGTTATCCTGGCTGGTGGATTTGGAACCAGAATAAGTGAAGAGAGCGGCGTAAGACCAAAACCAATGGTCGAAATCGGTGGCAAGCCAATCTTATGGCATATCATGAAAATTTATTCCCATTACGGGATAAATGAGTTTATTATTTGTTGTGGATATAAAGGGTACATGATTAAGGAGTACTTTTCTAATTATTTCCTGCATAATGCTGATGTTACCTTTGACATGAAACAGAATGAGATGAAAGTGCATAATATGAACTCTGAACCCTGGAAGGTAACGCTTGTTGATACAGGTGAACATACTATGACTGGTGG
>CAZZBU010000028.1:20042-32403 GCA_964652315.1 uncultured Bacteroidales bacterium | reverse complement strand
ATACCTTTGCAAATCTTTAAAGAAGATAAAAAGAATTTAAATAAATAAAAGTCATGTATTTAACTGCGGAAAAGAAAAAAGAATTTTTCAAGACATACGGAAAATCAGAAGCCGATACCGGAACAGCAGAAGGACAAATTGCCTTATTCACTCACAGAATTAACCATCTGACTGAACATCTGAAGGTGAATAAAAAAGATTACAGTACGCAGCGTGCATTGCTTCGCCTTGTTGGTAAGCGCCGTCAGCTTCTTGATTACCTGAAGAAAGGTGATATTGAACGGTACAGGGCAATTATTAAAGCGCTTAAGCTAAGAAAATAAAAGAAAATATAGTGTTTAGGAAAGGCAATTTGATTAAAATTGCCTTTTTTTGTATATAAAAGGGGGTAATGTTACTCCATAGTATTATTTAAATAGTAAGACAAGATGTATAATGCAATTCAAAAGACCATTGATCTCGAAGATGGACGACAAATAACCATCGAGACCGGGAAACTGGCTAAACAAGCTGACGGGTCGGTTGTTGTGAAGATGGGTAAAACCATGCTTCTTGCAACTGTAGTATCAGCCAAAGAAGCCAAAGAAGATGTTGATTTCATGCCCTTACAGGTAGAATATAAAGAGAAATTTGCCTCCATCGGGCGTTTTCCTGGTGGATTTATGAAGCGAGAATCACGGCCAGGTGATTACGAAATATTAATATCAAGATTGGTAGACCGGGCATTACGCCCTCTATTTCCTGAGGACTATCACGCCGAAACCTTTGTAAACGTATTTTTAATTTCAGCAGATAAAGATATCATGCCCGATGCCCTGGCCGGATTGGCTGCATCATCGGCCCTGGCTGTTTCAGACATTCCTTTTAACGGCCCCATTTCAGAAGTAAGGGTTGCCCGCATTGATGGAAAGTTAGTAATCAACCCAACTTTTTCTGATCTCAAGAAAGCGGATATTGACATTATGGTTGCTGCCACCATGGATAACATTCTCATGGTTGAAGGTGAAATGAGTGAAGTATCAGAGGCTGAAATGCTTGAAGCAATTAAATTTGCCCACGAAGAAATTAAAAAGCATTGTAAGGTTCAGTTGGAGCTTGCCGAAGATGTAGGTTCAACTGAAAAACGTGAATATTCCCACGAAGAAAACGATGAAGACCTTCGCAAGGATGTTCATGATAAGTTGTATCAAAAAGTATATGATACAGCCAAATCCAAAAAAGCAAAGCAGGAACGTCACGAAGCTTTTGATGCTATTAAAGAAGAATACATTGAATCACTCGAAATTCCTGAGGAAGAGAAAGAGAAAAAAGAAATGCTTATCGGAAAGTATTTCCATGAGGTTGAAAAAGAAGCTGTCCGCCGACTAATCCTTGATGAAGGGCTGCGGTTGGATGGTCGTAAAACCGATGAAATCCGTCCTATATGGAGCGAAGTGGATTACCTTCCTGCAGCGCACGGTTCTTCTGTTTTCACCCGTGGTGAGACTCAGTCGTTAACCACCATTACCCTGGGTACCAAACTCGATGCAAAAATAATTGACGAAGTACTTATCCAGGGCGTGGATAATTTCACTTTACACTACAATTTTCCGCCGTTCTCAACCGGCGACGCCCGTCCAACACGCGGCATCAGCCGAAGGGAAGTAGGGCACGGAAACCTCGCCCACCGGGCACTTAAACGTATGATTCCGGAAGAATTACCCTATTCACTGAGAATTGTTTCCGATATCCTTGAATCCAATGGCTCATCATCGATGGCTACCGTATGTGCCGGCACACTGGCCCTCATGGATGCCGGAGTTAAAATAAAGCGACCGGTTTCAGGTATTGCCATGGGATTGATTACCGACAAAGGCAATGAAAAATATGCCGTTTTATCAGACATCCTTGGTGATGAGGACCATCTTGGTGATATGGACTTTAAAGTAACCGGTACAACAGAGGGTATTACAGCAACACAGATGGACATCAAGGTAGAAGGTTTATCTTATGAAGTGCTTGCACAGGCGCTTGAGCAGGCAAAAGCCGGACGTTTACATATCCTTGGTAAAATGATGGAAACCATCTCCGAACCAAGAGAGGATTTCAAACCTCATGCACCGCGCATTGAGAAAATGAAGATTCCGAAGGACATGATTGGCGCTGTGATTGGCCCGGGTGGTAAAATCATCCAGGAAATACAGGCAGTTACCGGATCAACCATCGTTATCGAAGAAGATGAGAAAAACGGACTGGTAGAAGTATTTGCTCCGGAGAAAGCTGCCATTGATGAAGCTGTGAACTGGATTAAAAGGATTATAGCAGTTCCGGAGATTGGTGAAACATATACCGGAAAAGTAAAATCCATCCTTGATTTTGGTGCATTTATTGAGATACTTCCGGGTAAAGACGGCCTGCTTCACATCAGTGAGCTCGATTGGGCCAGGGTAAACTCAGTACGTGATCTCCTTACTGAGGGCGATAGCGTGAGCGTTAAACTGATCGACCTTGACCAGAAAACAGGTAAATTGAAGTTATCACGCAGGGCACTTATTCCAAAGCCTGAAGGTTATGTGGAACCGGAACCACGTGAAAACCGGGGACGCGACCGTGGCGACCGCAGAGACCGAGGAGACCGAGGAGACCGCAGGGATCGCGGAGGCAACCGCAATGATTCCCGCAGCAGGGATAACCGCGGTGATAGAGGCCGGAGAGAATAAAAAAACTGTTGTTTGCAACAGATTATTATTATATTAAGCGGTATGGAGTTATTTCTGTACCGCTTTTTATTTGTACATTTATACACAAAACAGGCATTAATAATGTATAATTCTTTATCATAACCCAATTTTATTAATTATGAGAGTAAGTTTAATTATTATCACAACATTTCTGCTTATGATGCATGGCTGTGATGCACCCAAACGAGGTGTGGTTTATCCGGAAACCCAAAAAACGGATGTAACAGACGATTATTTCGGTACGGCTGTACCTGATCCTTACCGTTGGCTTGAGGATGACAATTCAGAGGAAACCAAAGCATGGGTAACTGCTCAAAACGAGGTGACCTTTGGATACCTGGAGAGCATTCCTGAGCGCGGTGCCATTCGCGACAGACTGGAAGAACTGTGGAATTATCCCAAAATGTCATCGCCCTACAAAACCGGCAAGTATTATTTTTATTATAAAAATGATGGCCTGCAAAACCAGTCGGTGCTCTATTACACCGAATCACCGGAGGAAGATGGTGAAGTATTGTTGGATCCGAACACGTTTAGCGAAGATGGTACGGTTTCTCTGGGTGGGGTTGCCCTTTCAGACGACAGCAAATACCTGGCTTACAGTATTTCAAGAGGTGGATCAGACTGGCGCGAAATCTACGTTAAAAACGTGGAAACCGGCGAAATCCTGGAGGACCATATTGAGTGGGTTAAATTCTCAGGCATGTCATGGTACAAAGACGGTTTTTTCTATAACCGCTATCCGAAACCTGAAGAAGGCGATGCCCTGAAGGGTGAAAACAAAAACGCCATGGTTTACTACCATAAAGTCGGAACACCGCAATCAGAAGATATTCTTATTTATAAAGATGATAATAACCCGGAATGGGGCTTTGGCGCTGAAGTGAGTGAAGACGATAAATGGCTTGTTATCTATGTTACCGAATCCACAAGCGGAAATGCATTTTATCTTATGCCTGTGGAAGAAGCACTCACAGGAAGTCAAAACATTACACCTGTGGTTGAAAGCTTTGATAAAGATTACAATTACCTGACATCGGTAGACGGCACCATGTATTTTTACACCAACTTTGAAGCTCCAAAATACAAAATTATTGCTTTGAACCCGGAGAATCCGGCAAGAGAGAACTGGACAGACTTTGTTCCTGAAAAAGACAACGTGCTTACCGGCGGCAGTTATATTGGCGGCAAATTTTTTATGGAATATTTGGAAGACGCAAAATCCTTAATAGAAATCTACTTCAAAGACGGTTCGTTCGATAAAAAACTCGATCTGCCATTAATTGGTAGCGTTGGAGGTTTTAATGGTGAACCTGAGGATGAAATCACCTTTTATTCGGTTACATCATTTGTTACACCAGGTTCCATTTATAAATACAATATTGAATCCGGAGAATCAGAGCTGTTCTACAATCCTGAGATTGATTTCGATGTTGAAAACTATGAGGTAAAACAAGTGTTTTATCCATCAGCAGACGGCACTGAAATCCCCATGTTCATTGTTCATAAAAAAGGCCTTGAACTGGATGGAAACAACCCTACCCTGTTGTACGGATATGGCGGCTTTAACATCAGCCTTACCCCTTCTTTCAGTGTTACGCGACTGATATGGCTTGAGAATGATGGCGTTTACGCTGTTGCAAACCTCCGTGGTGGTGGTGAATATGGCGAGGAATGGCACCAGGCAGGCACCAAATTAAATAAGCAAAATGTATTTGATGACTTCATTTCTGCTGCCGAATACCTCATTGAAGAAGATTATACCAACAATGACAAGCTTACCATTATGGGCGGTTCAAACGGTGGGCTGCTGGTAGGTGCCGTGACCAATCAACGGCCCGAGTTGTTTGAGGTAGCATTTCCTGCTGTGGGTGTAATGGACATGCTCCGTTATCACAATTTCACCATCGGACGATACTGGGCTACGGATTATGGCACCAGCGAGGACAACAAGGAGATGTTTGATTACCTCCATGGATATTCGCCCTTGCATAACATATCAGAAGGCAAGGAATACCCGGCTGTGATGGTAACATCTGCTGACCATGACGACAGGGTTGTACCGGCGCACTCATTCAAATATATTGCTACCCTTCAGGAGAAGGATACAGGCGATAATCCTAAACTAATCCGGATTGCTGTAAAAGCCGGACACGGAGCAGGAAAGCCCACCTCCATGGTTATTGATGAATATGCTGATCTATGGGCATTTGCATTTCATGAGATGAATGTGGATGTGAACTATTAATCAGCATCTTAATAAAGTAACTTTTTTATTACATCCCGTAAAGAGACTGGTAGACAAAACAGCATCTCTGCAATCAGAGTTCTGAACACCAGTGACTTTACGGGATTAGTGTATTATTCCCTTTTATCGTTCATATCTTTTTCCCATATAAGCTTTTCTGCTAAATGTGGAGATTTTACTGATAAATGTTATTTTTACGGGTTAATATTTAAAAACGACATTTTGCAGGAATTTCACGAAGGGTTAAAATACATTGATGGGATTATCGGTGGTAGCGCCTGGTTCGTTTATCTGTTGTTGTTTACCGGGTTGTTTTTCACCCTTTATCTTGGATTTCCGCAGATCCGTTACTTCGGTCATGCCCTCAAGGTTGTTTCCGGTAAATTCGACCGGAAGGGCGACGAAGGAGACACCTCTCATTTTCAGGCATTAACCACAGCACTTTCAGGCACTGTGGGTACAGGCAACATAGCCGGAGTAGCTTTTGCCATTCACCTAGGTGGGCCGGCAGCCCTCTTTTGGATGCTGGTAACGGCTTTTTTTGGTATGACCACCAAATTTGTAGAAGTAACCCTTTCGCACAAATACCGTGAAAAAACACAGGATGGAACCATGGCAGGTGGGCCGATGTACTATATGCGTGAGAGGCTCAATATTCGCCTTTCCAATAAAAAAATTCTTGCTACCGGAAAATGGCTGGGTGTTTTTTTTGCCCTGGCAACCATTATTTCAAGTTTTGGTACCGGCAACCTTCCTCAGATTAACAGCATCTCCAATGCCTTATTCAGTACATTTGGCATTAATAAAGTACTAACAGGGGCAGTCCTGTCTGTTTTACTGGCCCTGGTCATTATTGGCGGCATAAAGCGGATTGCCAAAGTAACTTCCAGGCTGGTACCAACCATGGCTTTTTTTTATCTGGTAGGTGCCATAACTGTACTTGCTTTTAACCACGAAAACATTATCCCTTCCCTGGTTTCTGTTTTTTCCGATGTATTTACCGGTTCTGCTGCTACGGGTGGGTTCCTTGGTGCCAGCATAGCTTATGCTTTTAACCGGGGTGTCAACAGGGGACTTTTTTCAAACGAAGCCGGACAGGGTAGTGCACCCATTGCCCACGCAGCCGCACGTGCACATGAACCGGTATCAGAAGGCCTGGTAGCCATTCTGGAGCCTTTTATCGATACCATCATAATATGTACGCTAACCGGCCTGGTCATTCTATCATCCGGGGTCTGGCATGAAAAGATGGACAACCGTTTTCAAATAACGGATGTGGAAATCCTCCAGGGAACATATATGGATACAGAACCTGAAACCGCAAAAAAACTCTCAGCACATATAAATAAAAAAAGTTCCTTACCAATTTTTTCCGGTACCCTGATTATTCAGGATGGTAAAATTCAAAATGAAAATATTACCATACTGAGTGCCCGTTCGGTTGCCGAGGAAGTCAGTGTATTATGGAAAGCAGATAACAAGGAAGCAGCATTTTCAGGTAAAATAAATGTTGTAGAAGGCACCATTTCCGATCCTAACAATGAATTAATTTTTGAAGGTGAGTCCCTGGTCCACAGTGCCCCGCTAACAGTCGAAGCTTTCAACAGGAGCTATTTTGGCAATGTAGGCCAGTACATTGTGGCCATTGGTTTGTTGTTATTTGCATTCTCCACTTCTATTTCATGGTCTTACTATGGCGACAGGGCGGTCACTTTTATCTGGGGGCCAAAATATGTGGTATTTTACCGCTTATTGTATGTTAGCGGTTTTTTTGTAGCAGCCTTTACTGATACCACCATTGTATGGACTTTCTCAGGCATTGCCATTGCATTTATGACTATTCCAAACCTTCTTGGTATTTTACTTCTTCGCCGCGAAGTTAAATCCACTATTAATGATTACTGGGATGAGTTTGACGAAGATAGGAAAAATTATAAGACAGGGCCTTAGCTTATAACATGGAAATTACGCGTACACTTATTCATTATGGGATGCATCTGCTGGCTCCGGCTGGTATTGCATTAATCATTTCCAGAAAAAAATGGTTGATGGTGTACCTGATTTTTCTGGGCGCTATGCTCATCGATCTGGATCACCTGCTGGCTTCGCCTATTTTCGATCCTGAGCGTTGCAGCATTGGTTTTCATCCTTTGCACAGTCATATCGCAATTGGTGCTTACGCCATCTTGTCCGTCATTCCAAAAACAAGAATTATTGGCATGGCTTTACTATGGCACGTTCTTACTGATGCCGTTGACTGCGGATTAATGAACCTGTGGGGTTAGGCTTTATCAAGAGTAAAATAAAAGGTACTGCCGTGGTCTGGTTTGGTCTC
This sequence comes from uncultured Bacteroidales bacterium, assembly GCA_964652315.1. Classification (GTDB taxonomy): domain Bacteria; phylum Bacteroidota; class Bacteroidia; order Bacteroidales; family JAAAOM01; genus CAZZBU01. The sequence goes on along the minus strand of CAZZBU010000028.1, from coordinate 25,100 downwards.
CACCCAAATGTTTTTCCCATGCCTTTCTAAAAACTCCCTGCAAAGAATCAATCCCAACCCACTGCCCGATTCATTGTTGGTTCCTTTGGTGGAAATGTTTTTATCCATCTGAAATATTTGATCCACGGCTTTATCACTCATCCCAACGCCGGTATCCTTAACAGATACCAATACTTCTGTGTCTTTCTCGGCCATATCTACAACAATGCTCCCTTTTTTTGTAAACTTAATGGCATTGGCCAGTAAATTTCTTATGACAGTGGACACCATATTCCTGTCGGCAATAACCTTAGTCCCGGATGTAGCCAGATTTTCGACGGTTATATTTTTTCGTTCTGCTACTTTTTGTAGCAATGAAATATTGTTTTCAATGAGCGCTGCCAGATTAAAAACTTCTTTGTTAACCTCGAGCGTTTTATTTTGCGAATATGACCATAGCAATAAATTATCCAGGAGATCAGAGGTACGGATACTGTCCCAATACACAATTCTAATCAATTCCTCTATTTTGGCACGATCGTATACTTCAATATTTTTCAACACCATCTCAAGGAAATTGATGATGTTATTGAAGGGATTCTTCAGTTCATGTCCTATGATGGAAAAAAACCAGTCTTTCGTTTTATTGATTTCTTCCAGCTCTCTTTGTGCCTTAACAATTTTCAACTGATTGCTTACCCTGGCCAAAACTTCCAGTTCATTAAATGGCTTGGTGATGTAATCCGCTGCTCCAAGTTTAAACCCCTTTAGCACATCTTCAACCTCATCAAGCACCGTAAGAAAAATTACGGGAATATCCATGGTATTACCATCAGCCTTCAGTTGCTCACAGATTTCAAACCCATTTGTGTTTGGCAGGATTACATCAAGCAGGATTAAATCCGGTTTCTCGGCTTCAATGGCCTGAAAACCGTCTTCAGCGTTGGTGGCTATGGCAAACCTGAATGCTTCCTTTTCGAGGATCTGCAATAATACCTGAATGTTTTCCGGTACGTCCTCAATAATGAGGATTAAGGGATTATAATCGTCTTTCATCTGTTTAACTTGATTATCTGTGATAAAGGTAGGAAAATCTTACACTACCCAATCTTATTCTGCGTAAAAAAAATCAATCGGAAAGCTCATTAACAATTTGAGGATACATGTTTATTTTGTTCTTAAGCGAAGTAATGTTATAGCTATCAATACTATCCATGAGTTCACCCCCATAAACAGTAAGAGGAAAACAATCCATCTCTTTGCCCAAAAACTGAATATGCCCTGCAAATTCACGCCAACGGTTTAACTGCCTGTACCTGATATTCTCATCCCATAACAAGGCTGTTTTTACCTTTAGCGCATTATAAATCTTTAATTTCATATCGCCGGGCAAATTTCTGAATTGCACCAGCAATTCGGCATTATTCACCGGTTTATTATCCATTACAGGAATTGTCATGATTGTATAATCCAGAAATTTACTGAGCTCTGTAATCAGCATTTCTTCCTCTATGGGTTTAGGCAAAAAACCGCTACATCCGGCTTCCCTGGCTCGTTGTTTATCTTCTTCGAGTACATCAGCGGTCATCCCTACTATGGGTATATTTTTATAGCGGGGTTCATTTTTTATGCAGGCAATAGCTTCATACCCATTCATAACAGGCATGTTCATATCCATCAGGATGACATCAGGAATAACAGCCTGCAGGGTTTTTAATCCTTCCTTTCCATTCCATGCCAAATATAAAAGTATATTTTTATCATGGAGAAAGGACTTGATGATGTTTTGGTTATACAGATTATCTTCAACAACCAGCACTTTAGCTTTTTTGAAATCCAGGTTTATCTGCGTGGTTGCCTGTCTTTCTTCTTTTGAAAAACCTTCTACATTGCAATCCACATCAAACAGCTCCACGGTAAACTGTGAACCTTCACCTGTTTTACTGGAAAGAGTAATAACTCCGTCCATCATCTCAACAAGTTTTTTAGTAATGGTCAGCCCAAGACCGGTACCCCCATATCTATAGTCTTGATTCCGTTGTTGCTGGAAGGCTTCAAAAATCTCCTTATACTGATTTGGAGCTATGCCTATGCCTGTGTCTTCTATGGTAAAACTCAGGTTGACCAGTGCTGGTGATGAGCCCATACCGGTAAAACCTGCAATAAGCTTCACATACCCTTGTTCAGTAAACTTTACAGCATTGCCCACCAGGTTAAACAAAACCTGCCTTAAACGTGTTTCATCGATCAGGACGTAATCAGGCATACCCTCTTGTACTACAGATTGAAGTTCAATGCTTTTTTCTTTAATTTTTAGTGTGAAGATGTTTTGGATTTCCTCAATGACCCGTTTAATATCCACCGGCTTTTTGGAGATTTCCATTTTACCGGCTTCAATTTTTGACAGGTCAAGAATATCATTTATCAAGGCCATCAGGTTTTTGCCACTTTGGATGATTACCCTGAGCTTATCCTTGGTTTCACTGGATATATTTGATTTATCAAGAATCCTGGCATACCCCAGAATGGCATTCATGGGTGTGCGAATTTCGTGACTCATATTGGCCAGAAATGAGCTTTTAGCCTGATTAGCCTGTTCCGCAATATCACGCGCCTCGATCAACTGATTCATGATATGCCGTTTTGCGAAGTGATTCGAAATCAGGTTTGCCAGGGTCTTTAAAATTTCAAGTTCAAATGATTCCCATATTCTGTGTTTGTCGCAACTCTCAAACCCAATAAACCCGATGAGTTTTTCATCCATGGTTAGCGGAAGGATTATGGTAGATTTTACTTTACGCTTTCTCAAAAAAGGATGAATATCCACCGGCAGGGCATACGCACTCTGAGCAAAAATGCCACCCTGAACATCAAGCATGTAACGCAGGGAAGGCATGTGGTTCAGATCCAGCACCTCATCCTCGTTCATTCTCGGCTCTACTTCACCATCTATCCATTCGAAAGTATTCCTGGCTTTATTATCGTTGTTGTTAAATTCAAAAAGGCATACCCGGTTGACACGGGTTTGTTCCCCTGCCAGCCTGATGGACTTATTTACAATGGCATCAAACTGATCCAATGTGTTAAATACAAAAGAAATACTGGAAAGATATTCCTGCAAGAGGGTATTTTGTTTGATTTTTTCCTCAGCCAGGTATTGTTGTGTTTTATCCACTGCAGTGCATATAACAAATTCAGGATTACCATCTGTGTCAGTTTTTGGAGTCATTTTTATGGTAAGCAAACGCTTCCTGCCTTCACTATCCGTAAGCCATACCTCCCGGTTCAGTTCCTTACCGGAAAAAAACACCCGTTTGTTGAGTGCATGCATCACTTCATATTGTTGTTCGGGCAGCACATCCTGCATCATGGCATGGGACATTTCATGGATGGTTGCCCCGAAAAAACCGGCATGGGCATTATTAACAGCACCATATTTATCATCAGCTAACAAATACCAGACCTGTACATCAATGTTGTTGGTTAATATTTCCAGTTCATCGGTTTTTGTTTTTAAAATCTGCTGATGTTCTTTCAACAGCGCATTAATCCGGATTATCTCCTGATTTTGTGCAAGGTAAGTCATGTTCTGAGTGGAAATCTCAACATTAAGTTTTTTCAGTTCCTGCTCAAAAATCACCTGCTGGGTAATGTCATTCAAAATCAGAATGATATTTTTTTGTCCCGCTTCAACATAGGTAACCATTTTTATGTAAAGCCATAAGGTATTATCAATGTCTTCTTCATCAACAAACTTATGTTTGCCAGAGTAAGTTACCTCCGGATCAAACGAACGCCTGGTCAATTCCCAAATTTCTTTGAAGCGCACAGGTAAGTCATTCATGGATATCGTATTGGTCTGTTGGTTTAATGGTAAATCCAATATTTCAGTGGCAGTTTTATTTATGGATAAGATTTGGCCCCGCTCATCCATTGAAACAATACCGAGGGGGACGTTTTCAACGATATGCTGAATATAGGCATAAGACTCCTTCAAATCTTTTTCGCGGTTCTTCTGGTTGCTAATATCCACGATAATTCCACGAAAACCCGTTAATACATCTGCCTGAAAAACCGGTTTTAGAATAACAAGTGACGGAAACCGCGTGCCATCTTTTCGTAGGGCAGTATATTCCACCATCATGTCAAGTCTACCTTCAGTCCGCTTTTGTAAATTTTCTTCTGCCCGTGGAATATCTTCGGGTGCTATCAACTGCCTGATATTTATCCCTTTTTCCAGTTCTTCCAGCGTATATCCAAATTGAATAGAAGCGTATTTATTGGCAAACAGAATTTTTCCATTTGGATCAACCTCACAAACCATTTCAGGAAGCATTTCGGCCATTTCCCTGTATCTTTTTTCACTCTCACGCAACTTTTCTTCATAAATTACATGTGTTTCCAAACTCCTGCCGACACATACAATACTTTGTTGATTGTTCCATGGAAGGAGTTTGGCAAATATTTCAACAGGAATAATCTTATCATCAGAATTTTGAAAATGCAACCGACAGGTAAACCGTTTTGTCTTGATGAGTGTGTCATAATTTTGCTGTGCCTGTTTTCTTTCCTCCACAGGATGTAAATCCATAATATTCATGGATTGAAGCTTTTTACCGGTAAATCCGGTCCTTTTTTGAAGGCGTTCATTGGTATAAAGAATATCCCCGTTGGGATTACAGATAAAAAAGAAATCGTCGACCTGCTGAATTAACGATTCAAGGCTTTTTTGGTTCTCCAGTTGAATTTTTTGGCGGTTGATAAGTTTTAGCGCGGGCAAAGCCAATAAGGGACTTACAACAAAAGGTATAGCAAAAGCCATAATCTGAACAGGCCAATACAGCTTGTCGTGCCAGATGAATGTAGCTGCCCCTGCCAGCAGGGACGTAAAAATGGCCCCACTTAACATGGTGAAAAATATAAAACCAACTGGCTTTTTAAGCACAAAGCGTTCGAACATATCCTGCGCTTTACTTTTATATAAGTAAGATACAGGTAAGTTTTACGGATAAATAATCTTTTTGTTTGGCTTAAATCATGAGGATTGATGCAATTTTCAGGGTATTATCTGCTCATTAA
>CAZZBU010000028.1:14112-19942 GCA_964652315.1 uncultured Bacteroidales bacterium | reverse complement strand
ATACCGGTAAGATCCAGAAAAGGATTAAAAACCCGGTGTTTTCCCATAAAAAAGCGGGGAAAAGGGCAACTCCTACTGCAAGAAAAGCCGAATAGTCGTAATCAGGATCGATTTCGCGGTTAATGGCCCAGGTTAAGAAAAGGATAACCATAACACCGAGTCCATGTAACAAAGCCGGAAAGAAGGCTTCATGCTTGATTAGGTGAAACAAAAAACCCAATAATAAAAACACAGGTAACAAGAATATCAGGTACCTATTGGGCTTATAACCAGGATCAAGTGGCCTTCCAAGTGAAGTGAATCGCGTAGGTCCCATCCGGTAGGGTTATTTTTTTATTAAACAAATGCTAAAAATAAGTTGACTCATAACTATGAAATATTATGTTATCCTTAAGCCTAACAACATCCTGAAGGTCGTAGTTCAATTTTTATTCATCTAAAAAGTGTCGATATTTGTACTGATATATGGAAGGAACCAGGAAAATAATTCATGTGGACATGGATGCTTTTTATGCCTCCATTGAGCAGCGCGATAATGCAAAATTACGTGGAAAGCCTGTAGCTGTTGGTGGTAGCGGAAACCGGGGCGTGGTTGCTGCTGCCAGCTATGAAGCCCGTAAGTTTGGGGTACATTCAGCCCTGGCTTCCAAAATAGCCAAGGCACGCTGTCATAACCTCATGTTTGTCAGGCCCAGGTTTGATGTTTACAAGGACGTTTCTAAACAAATCATGGATATTTTTTTGGATTACACTTCTCTGGTTGAGCCCCTGTCACTGGATGAAGCTTTTCTGGATGTTACCGAAAATTATAAACATAATCCATCGGCCACACTTATTGCCCGGGAAATAAAGCAGCGGATAAAAGAAACAACCAACCTCACGGCATCGGCCGGTGTTTCCATCAATAAATTCCTGGCAAAAATGGCATCTGACATGGACAAACCCGATGGGCTTTATGTGGTGACACCAGAAAAGGCTGAAGCCTTCATCGAACAATTACCCATTGAAAAATTCTTTGGCGTAGGAAAAAAAACTGCCGAACGCATGAAGGAACTGGGCATCCATTCCGGAAAAGACTTAAAACGGCATGACCTGCCTTTTTTAATCCGTAATTTTGGCAAAGTCGGTGCTTATTTTTATGGCATAGCCCGGGGCGAAGACAACCGACCGGTAAATCCAAACCGGATAAGAAAATCCTTTGGCCGCGAAATTACTTTTGATATGGACATTCATAAACCCAGTGAGCTCATTGAAAAACTTGATGCCATTGCTGACGAGCTGTTCCGGAAAATAAGCCAGCGTATGATACGCGGACGAACCCTCACACTTAAAGTAAAATATCATGATTTCGAACAAATCACCCGCGGAAAAACCTTGCTGGGACCAATTATAGACAGGAATGAATTTTTCAACCTGGCCCATGAGTTGGCTTCCCAGAAGGATATTTTAGCAAAGCCTGTCAGGCTCCTTGGCTTATCGGTGTCAAATTTTATTGACGAGGAGCAGAAAGAATATATTCAGTTGAAGATTGAGTTTGAGGAGTATATGAACTAAATACGGAAGTAATCGGTAAAGAGTGAACCATGAACGGTGGCAGTGGGCAGTTCGAAGATTGACGCAAGAGAAATAACAATCTGCAAAAAAACAAATTAAAAATATCAATCAAGCGGTTGAAAAGTAACTGGTAAACGACAGACGGTTAACAGTAAGAAGAAATTCCGTACCCATAGATAATTATATGAGCTATGCCCAAACAGCTACCAGCTAAAAATTTGACTACTTTACACTACTCATAGGCATTCATCTTTAACATGCCAATTTCTTTGTCGTTCAGTAATCGCCATTGTCCGCGGCGCAGACTTTTTTTAGTAAGTCCGGCAAAATACACGCGGTCAAGTTTTTGTACTTTATACCCAAGGTGTTCGAATATCCGGCGCACAATGCGGTTGCGCCCTGAATGGAGTTCCAGTCCTACCTGCTTTTTATCCTCCGGATGGGCATAGCTGGCTGCATCGGCCTGTATAAAACCGTCATCCAGCTCCAGTCCGTCAACCATTTTTTGCAAATCAGCCTTACTTACGTTTTTATCCAGGGATACGTGGTAAATTTTCTTTTTATTATACGATGGATGGGTCAACCTTTTGGTTAATTCACCGTCATTGGTAAGTAACAGCACCCCGGTTGTCATCCGATCGAGCCTGCCCACCGGATAAATGCGCTCTTTAACACGTCCACGCAACAAATCAGTCACTATTTTTTTTGCATGAGGGTCTTCAAGCGTGGTCACATAATCTTTTGGTTTGTTCATGACCACATATACTTTTTTATCAGACTTAATGCGTCCGCCATTGTATCTCACATCGTCAGTTGGTTTAACCTTTGTGCCCAGTTCTGTAACTATTTTACCATTAACTGTGATTAGCCCTGTTTTAATTAATTCGTCGGCCTCACGCCGTGAACAAATTCCGGCATTGGCTATGTATTTATTTAACCGAACCATATCGGTGGCACTGCCAGATTTTGGCTTACCTGATTTTTTTTCTTTATCAGGCCGTTGATTACCACTCCTGTATGGCTTTTTTGAAGTGGTATTTTGTTTATTCCCCGTAGGTCGGTTCCCTGAATTATTTTGTTTTCTCATCTTCATCTCACATTTTTCAGGTGCAAAGGTAGCGGATTATTTAATTAATATCATCACGGGGAGTAAACCCAAATTCATTACCTTTGTTTTTAACAACAAAAGCAAATAATATGACACTCATAAAATCCATTTCAGGAATACGCGGAACTATCGGAGGGAAACCAGGTGATAACCTCACTCCCATTGATGCAGTTAAATTTGCCGGTGCCTTTGGCCATTGGCTCAAAAAGAAGGGAAAGGGTCAGGGTAAAGTTGTTGTTGGCCGCGATGCCCGGATATCAGGGAAGATGATTATGGAACTGATAAATAACACACTTAATGCGTTAGGCCTTGATGTGGTTTGCCTTGATTATGCCACAACTCCCACCGTTGAGATGGCTGTGCCAGAGGAAAAAGCCCTGGGCGGGATTGTTCTCACTGCAAGTCATAATCCCAAACAATGGAATGCCTTGAAATTGCTCAACAATAAAGGTGAGTTTATCTCAGGAAGTGATGGCGTGGAAGTCCTGGAACTTGTCGAAAACGGTGATTTCAGCTTTGCTCCGGTGGATGAATTGGGTACCACAGTGTATAACGACACATACAACACCTTTCATATCAATAAAATTCTACAGCTCGATCTGATCGATACAAAAGCCATAAAAAAAGCCAATTTCACTGTTGCCATCGACTGTGTGAATTCGGTTGGTGGCATCATCATACCTGATTTGCTTAAGAAACTCGGAGTGGCTAAGGTTGTTGAACTCTATACCGAGCCTACAGGTGAGTTTCCACACAATCCGGAGCCATTACCAGCCCACCTGATAGAAATATCCGAAATGGTAAAAAAGGAAAAAGCAGATTTAGGTTTTGTTGTTGACCCGGATGTTGACCGGCTGGCTATTATTAATGAGGACGGTGGCATGTTTGGTGAAGAATATACCCTGGTGGCTGTAGCAGACTATATACTACAGCATAAGCAGGGAAATACGGTGTCGAACCTTTCGTCGTCAAGGGCGCTGCGTGATGTCACCCAGACTCAGGGCGGGCAATATACGCCAGCTGCCGTCGGAGAAGTCCATGTGGTAGAGATGATGCGAAAAACCAACGCAATTATTGGCGGTGAGGGGAACGGAGGCATAATTTATCCTGCGCTTCATTATGGCCGGGATGCCCTTGTTGGCATTGCCTTGTTTTTATCGTATCTGGCAAAGAGCGGAAAACGTGCCTCAGCTTTAAGAGCAGGCTACCCCTCCTATTTTATGTCGAAAAACAAAATAGAGTTAACCCCATCCATTGACGTAGATGGGCTGCTTGAGAAAATCAAAAACAAATACAGGAATGAACAGGTAACGGACATTGACGGGGTGAAAATAGATTTCACCCATGAATGGGTACACCTCCGTAAGTCAAATACCGAGCCAATCATAAGGATATATACTGAAGGTAAAAGCCAGGATAAAGCCGATGCACTTGCGGAGCGAATCATGGAGGAAATAAACGAGCTTCAAAAATAATGGTGCCAAACATATTATTCCTTTGCAGATGCAGCATCGGGCATAATTATTGTTGGCATAAAAACTTTAATAAAACGGAATTTTTCAGTATTTTTATCGGTTTTTTGATAAAAATCAGGCCATAAAGCCGTTTTTTTATTGCATAAGTCATCCTGAAGAAAGACTACAAGAAGGACTGCAGAAGAAAAAATAAAGGAATGTCTTATGTTTAATTGGTGCAAATTCGGATATATGAAGCCCTTAAACTTGATTAACGAGTGTATCGGGTTCATTATATTTGCCTTTTCGCATATCAAACAACATTCCCCGATTCATTCTTACACATTTCATAGATTGAAATGTACAGGGATTATTAAAATGAAAAATTCTAACATAACATACGCATGAAACGAAGTACATGGATTACTCTTGGGATAATTGCAGGCGTTTTACTGGCGCTTATTATTTACAGTTACTCAAAAGCCGATGGCCCCAATTATATTCAGGCCGAAGCCGAGCGCGATGATTTTGAAATCAGAGTTACAGTAACCGGTGAACTGCAGGCAAAAAATTCGATTGACATCACCGGCCCATATCAGGCATTAAGAAATATATCCGTTTGGGAAATCTCCATTGCCCATCTAATTCCAGAGGGAACTGTGGTCGACTCAGGAGATATTGTGGCCGAGCTTGAAGAAACTTCCGTAATGAACCAGTTACGTGACATCACCGAGGAGATTGAAGCGGAAGAAGGAGAAATAGAAAAAGCAAAAATTGATTCCTCCCTCGAGCTGCGACAGTTAAGGGATCAAATCATCAACCTGCAGTATGCTGTTGAAGAAGCTGAAATCACCCTGGAACAATCAAAATACGAATCACCGGCCGTTATCAGGCAGGCCCAAATAAGCCTTGACAAAGCAGAAAGGGAATATAGGCAAACCCTGAATAGCTATGAGCTAAAGGTAAAACAAGCTGAAGTTACGCTCAAACAAAGAAACCACGAGCTTACCAAAGAATATAGAGAAAAACGGGAAATCGAGGACGCCCTCACAAAATTGGTAATCAAAGCACCTGCACCCGGCATGGTCATTTACGAAAAAGAACGCGATGGAAGTAAACGAAGGGAGGGGGCACAACTCTCAATCTGGAGAAGGCCCAACATAGCTACCCTGCCAGACCTTACCGAGCTGCAAACCATTACTTTTGTAAATGAAATTGATATCAGTAAAATTAAAATTGGTCAGTTTGTTGAAATCGGTGTAGATGCTTTTCCTGAAAAAGAATTTACGGGAGTAGTGGTTGATGTGGCAAACATTGGGGAACAGTTACCCAACACCGATGCCAAAGTATTTGAAGTATTGATTGACTTACATGAAACTGATCCCGTATTACGTCCATCCATGACAACCAGCAATTCCATTATTACCAAACGTTTTGAGGACGTGGTATACCTGCCACTTGAAGCAGTACACAGCAATGACTCTCTGACCTTTGTGTATCGAAAAAACAACACCAAGCAACTGGTATTACTGGGTGAGGCAAATGAAAACAACATCATCATTGAAGAAGGCATGGAAGAAGGCGACGAGGTACTGCTCTCAGTACCCGACAATCCAGACGAATATAAGTTTGCAGGAATGGAACTGGCCGGGAAAATCAGAGAAAAAATAAAACAAAAAGAGGAAGAGGAAAAAGCCCGCAGGCAACCGCAGCC
>CAZZBU010000028.1:0-14012 GCA_964652315.1 uncultured Bacteroidales bacterium | reverse complement strand
GAGAAAAAATAAAACAAAAAGAGGAAGAGGAAAAAGCCCGCAGGCAACCGCAGCCACAGCAGGAAGAACGCCAGGGAAGAAGGCCTCACGGTAACCCTCAGGAGCGATCCTAAACAGGATAACAAAAACTTAAAGTATATATGAAAATTACATTCAAATGAAACGATACCTTCATGATATAAACATTGCCATTGAATCCCTGCTGGCCAACAAGCTCAAATCGGTACTAACAGCCCTGGGTATTATTTTTGGTGTAGCTGCCGTAATCAGCATGCTGGCTATTGGCCGCGGTGCCAAGCAGGAAATTCTGGAGCAGATGAAGCTTGTAGGGGTCAACAACATTTTAGTAACCCCTATTGTGGAAGCCAGGGAGGAGAATGGTGAATCAGAAAGCTCCAACAATGGCATGGAGTCCAAAAAGTTTTCTCCAGGACTTACTTTACTAGATTTAGAGGCTATGCAGAAGGTAATCCCAACCATTCAGCGGGTAAGTCCCGAAATTGCATTAAACTCCTTTGTGGTGCAGAATGGAAAACGGCAGGCAGCCAAAATCCTGGGTGTTTCAAATGATTATTTCGAACTGTATAATCTACCCCTGGCACAAGGTGGTATCTTTAACAGCATACAGGAAGAACGGGGCATACAGGTTTGCGTGATAGGAGCCAACATCAGGGCTAAATTCTTCAATAAAGAGAATCCTATTGGCAAGTATATAAAATTTGGAAATGTATGGCTTAAGGTTATTGGCGTGCTCGAAATGAGCAATGTAAACCTTAGCGGATTCGAAAATACCGGGGTGAATGTTTATAATGACAACATCTATATTCCTGTAAAAACCATGCTCCTTCGGTTCCAAAACCGGGCCCTGGTTACTGCCAGAAACATTGCCCAGGGTGAAAGCCGGTACAACAGAAGCATCAGTCCGGCTCAGAATAACACCAACAATTATCATCAACTGGACCGTATAATTGCCCAGGTAGGTGCTTCGGAGGAATTGTCACCGACGGCAGAAATTATTAGCCGCATGCTTTTGCGCCGTCATGAAGATGTACAGGATTTTGAAATCACCATCCCCGAACTGCTGCTGAAACAAGAACAACGCACCAACGATATTTTTAATATTGTACTCGGGGCTATTGCAAGCATTTCCTTGCTCGTAGGCGGTATCGGAATTATGAACATCATGTTTGCTTCTGTAATGGAACGCATTAAAGAAATAGGCACCCGCATGGCCATTGGTGCCAAGAAAAAAGACATTGTGGTGCAGTTTCTTTCCGAAGCCATCCTGATTAGCGTGACCGGCGGCATTATTGGTGTAGTGCTGGGCATTATTCTTACTGAGCTTATCGAATATTTTGCTGACATAAATACCATCATTTCCCCCTTTGCAGTGTTGATTTCTTTCCTGGTTTCGGCCAGTGTGGGAGTTATTTTCGGCTATACACCGGCAAAAAGGGCATCAGAAAAGGATCCGATAGAATCATTGCGGTATGAATAACAATGGAATACAGATGAATCGAAAAACATCCTCAGGACATAATTCAACCGCAACATTGTTAAATTATAATTCGCTTGAATGGCATAAACAAAGCGCTATGAGAACATTGTATATTTTCCTTTTTATCCTGTTTTATCCTTTATGGCTGAATGGACAAGAAAAATTTGAAGAAGTATTTACCCTAAAAGAAGTCCTGGAAATAGCCAAGACACAATCACCGCAAGCTGTTTTGGCAACGCACCGCTTTCGTAACAGCTACTGGGAATATCGCACGTATCAGGCAAAATACAGGCCCTCCCTGCGACTGAGCGGAAACCTGATTGATTATAACAAATCCTTCCAGCGTGAATTTGTGGATAATGAGGAGATCTTTGTGCCCAAACACCTGAATGAAACCCAAATGTCGCTTGACATTAACCAAAACATCGGATTAACCGGAGGGCAGTTATTTGTAAATTCAAGTTTACAACGCCTGGATGTGTTTGGCCCGGATGGAAAAACAGAATATGTGTCAACGCCTACCCGTATTGGCTATCGTCAGCCCACTATCAAATACAATGAATTAAGATGGGAACGAAGGATAAATCCCTTGAAATTCGAAGAAGCAAAAAAAGGCTATCTGGAGGATATGGAAAGTGTAAGCTTACGCGCCGTTCAGTACTTTTTTGACCTCATTTTGGCCCAGATTAACCTTGAAATGGCTGAGTTCAATTATTCCAATGCCGATACCTTGTTTAAAATTGCAGAAGGAAGGTTTGAAATAGGTACCATAGCAGAAAACGAACGGCTGCAAATGGAACTCAGTTTCCTGAACTCCGGGCTTGCTTTGAATGAAGCCCGTGTCAACCTGGAAATGAATAAATTCAGGCTTCGCTCCTTTCTGGGGTATAATGAAGATGTGGATATTTCACTCATCATCCCTACTGAAATTCCTGAAATGGAAATTACCCTTGAAAAGGTAATGGCTGCAGCCCTTGAGAATAATCCTGAAATCCTTCAAATGGAACGACACCTTTTGGAGGCCAGACAAAACGTGGCCCAATCCAAAGCCGAAAAAGGCATTAATGCAGATATATTTACAAGTTATGGCCTGACCCAAAGCGGGAATGATCTTGCTGCTGCATATACCGACCCCCTTGACCAGCAGGGGTTACAGGTAGGAATTGAACTACCGATTCTTGACTGGGGCCTTGGTCGCGGTCAGCATAAAATGGCACTATCAGCCATGGAAGTAATACGAAGCAATGTGCAACAGTCAAAAATAGATTTTGAGCAAGAGGTGTTTCTTACTACCATGCAGTTCAACCTGCAGGACGATCAAGTGGCTATTGCAGCCAAGGCCGATACCATAGCCGGCCGAAGGTACGATGTAACCAAAGCCCGCTTCCTAATCGGTAAAATATCCGTGCTCGACCTAAACGTTTCGCAAACAGAAAAAGACCAGGCTAAACGTTCGTATATTTCAGCACTGCGCGAATACTGGGACTACTATTTCACCATCCGTTCCCTCACCTTGTTCAATTTTGAAGATAACCAGCCGATTACACAGGATTATGAAACGTTGATGAATTAATGGGTTGAACCCTATGTGGTGATGCGGTGTTTATTTGCATAACATTCGATTGGGAGCAACGGGGCACGGTTAATTTTGGTTGGTATATTAATAGCCGTCATCAATTTGAAACAGGCCCGGAATACAGGATTGATAAATTCCTTGATGAACAGGCCAGACAGCGGTTCTGGTGGAATGTGAGCTATTACCTTAATATATAAATTCAGCTTTCCGGTTAACTTTTCCTGATTAATTCCTGGTATCTTCTTAAAGTAAGAAAATTATTAATATATTTGCCCGGCAAAATTTAGGCTTGAAATACATTAATTTATAATTATTTAAAATAACAAATTGAAATGCAAAATAAAGGAGTAATACGAGTTGTTGCTATATTATTTGCAATTGCCTCTCTTTACCAGTTGTCATTTACGTATGTGACTTCAAAAGTCCGAAAAGACGCCCAGGAATATGCCAATGGTGATTTAGCCCGTGAGATGTATTATCTGGATTCACTGGCCGGAGAAGTGGTTTATAATATTGGCGTGGCAAGATATACTTTCCGCGAGTGCCAGGAGCGTGAAATCAACCTGGGTCTTGACCTGAAAGGTGGCATGAACGTGATTCTGGAAGTATCTGTGGTAGATATTCTCAGGGCAATGTCGAATTACAGCAACGACACGACATTTAACCAGGCCATCAGGCTGGCGCGACAAAAGCAGCAAAACAGCCAGGAAGATTTTGTAACCCTGTTTGGTCAGGCATTCCAGGAAATTGATCCAAACGGAAGGTTGGCAGCAATCTTTGCAACTCCTGAATTGCGCGAAGAAATATCGTTTAACTCAACAAATGAGGAAGTACTGGAAATCATCAACCGTGAAGCTGAAGCTGCGATTGATAATTCCTTCAACATCCTCAGAAGCCGTATTGACCGGTTTGGTGTTGCACAACCAAATATTCAATTGCTTGAAACAGCCGGTAGAATTCTTGTTGAATTACCGGGTGTAAAAGACCAGGACAGGGTACGTAACCTCCTTCAGGGAACGGCCAACCTTGAATTCTGGGAAACATTTGATAACAGTGAGATTTATCCTTACCTGATTGAAGCTAATACTGTCATTAGTGAACTTGAAGATGCCAGAGGCACAGATCAGAGGCCACCTGCTGAAGCAGAAGATGAAGCAGCCGAAGATCCGGTAGAAGATGGTGATCAGGAACCGGTAGAAACACAAACTGATACTGCCGGTTTATCCCTGCTTGATCAAATTGCCACTGACACGGCAGCAGTGGACACGGCAACACAGGATATGTCTGCAGATTACCCGCTTTTCAGTGTGCTGCGCCCTAACGTAGTAGGCAACAATCAAATGGGCAATGGCTCTGTGATTGGCTATGCTCATTACAAAGACACTTCAAAAGTAAATGAATACCTTAACTGGGAACAGGTGAGGGCCCTTTTCCCCCGTAATATCCGATTCATGTGGTCGGCCAAGCCCCTGAAGGGTGACGAATCCATGAGCTACTTTGAACTGCACGCCATTAAGGTGACTACCCGCGAGGGCATTGCTCCGCTTGATGGTGATGTGATTACCGATGCACGTGTGGGATTATCCCAATTTGGAAACGAGATTGAAGTGCACATGTCCATGAATGCCGAAGGGGCAAAAACATGGGCGCGCCTTACACGTGAAGCAGCCAATCAAAGTCCGAAAGGCTTTATCGCCATCTCACTGGACAATCAGGTACGTTCATCTGCACGTGTAAATGATGAAATTACAGGTGGTAGCTCAACCATTACCGGCGGATTCACCCAGGAAGAGGCAACTGACCTTTCAAATGTATTGAAATCAGGTAAAATGCCGGCCCCGGCACACATTATTCAGGAAGCAATTGTTGGCCCCTCTCTCGGACAGGAAGCTATTAACTCAGGATTGAATTCTTTCGTCATTGCTTTCCTAGTGGTGTTGCTCTACATGGTATTTTATTACAGCCGTCGCGCCGGTTTTGTAGCCGATGTTGCCCTTATTGCCAACATGTACCTTTTGATTGGTGTACTGGCATCACTGGGAGCTGTACTTACCCTGCCGGGTATTGCCGGTATTGTGCTTACCATTGGTATGTCTGTGGATGCCAACGTACTTATTTATGAACGAATCAGGGAAGAAATTCGCGCCGGTAAAGGCATCAAACTAGCCATTGCTGATGGATATAAAAACGCCTATTCTGCCATTATTGACGCCAACGTAACCACCCTACTTACAGCAATAATCCTGTTTGTGTTTGGTACAGGGCCAATTAAAGGTTTTGCCACTACCCTGCTTATCGGTATTGGTACATCGCTGTTCTCGGCTATTTTCATTACCAGGTTGATTTTTGAAAACTTCCTGACAAAAGGATCAGAGATTACCTTTGCCACAAAACTTACAGAGGGAGCATTTAAAAATACCAACATACAGTTCATTAACAAGCGTAAAGTATTTTATGTGGTATCCGGCGTTGTAATTGCTATTGGCATTGTATCACTTGTATTCAGAGGACTGAATTACGGCGTTGATTTCACCGGAGGACGTACTTATGTTGTTCGTTTTGATGAGCCTGTGAATACTGTTGATATCCAGAATATGCTTGCCGATGAATTCGGTCAGGCTCCGGAAGTAAAAACTTTTGGGGCAGACAATCAAGTAAAGATTGTTACCAAATATAAAATTGACGAAGATGCTGCAGAAGTGGACAGAGAAGTTGAGACCCTTCTTTTTAACGGCCTTCAGCCACTACTTGAAGAAGGCACCAGCCGGGAGGAATTCCTGAACGAAAACCGCCAGAGTTCGCAGAAGGTAGGGCCTACCATTGCCGATGACATTAAAAAGCAGGCTGTTTGGGCTATTCTTTTCTCACTGATAGTCATTTTCATGTATATCCTGTTGCGATTTAAAAACTGGCAGTATGGGATGGGTGCTGTTGCTGCCCTTATCCATGACTCCCTGTTTGTGCTGGGGATATTCTCCCTTTTCTACAATATCCTGCCATTCTCCATGGAGATTGACCAGGCCTTTATTGCAGCCATACTAACGGTGGTGGGTTATTCCATAAATGATACCGTGGTGGTGTTTGACCGCATCCGTGAATTCATTGGATTGCACCCAAAACACAAGCGCGAAGACATTATGAACAGCGCACTCAACAGTACCCTGAGCCGTACATTCAGTACATCGCTTAGTACCTTTGTGGTGTTATTGACCATCTTCATCTTTGGTGGTGAAGTCATCCGCGGGTTTATCTTCGCATTACTTGTAGGTATTGTTGTCGGTACTTATTCATCATTGTTTATCGCTACTCCTGTGGTTTATGACACCATTAAGAAACAGGAAGGGCAGGTGCTGAAAAAAGGTAAAAAAAGATAATAATTGAAGTGTGAAAATCATAGAAAGCCCTGACATATCGTTGGGGCTTTTTTATTATCTTTGCGTAAAATTGTAGCTTATGCACGCGACTATATTATTTATAAGCGGACCTGAGATTCTTGTAGCTCTGATAGCTGTATTGTTGCTGTTTGGTTCGAAAAAGATACCTGAAATGGCCCGCGGTTTAGGCAAAGGGATGAAGGAGTTCAGGAAAGCTACTGACGAAATTAAACGCGAGATTAATAATAATTCAGGAGATATCGGGAAGGATATACGTGATATTAAGGATTCCCTGGATAAATGATAACCCCCAACTTTGCGAAATCTGATTCTTTATGGAGTTACCAAAGCTCGCAGCCGGGCTCGTTATATTACTTATTAGCGGTAAATACCTCGTTTCTTCAGCAGTCAGCCTGGCACAACATCTAAAAGTTTCCCGGCTGGTGATTGGTGTAACTGTAGTTTCCTTTGGAACATCGGCACCGGAATTGCTGGTATCTCTTCAGGCAGCAATAGGTGGTCACCCTGACATATCCATGGGCAATGTTATCGGTTCGAATATTTCGAATATAGCTTTGGTTTTAGCCATTTCGGCGATTATATACCCCATTGCTGTAAGAAGCTATTCAATTAAGGTTGACTGGCCAATAATGATCCTTGCATTTGTTTTGCTGTATGTGTTTTCTCTTGATTTTAATCTGGGGCGGATCGAAGGAATTATATTTCTGGCTTTGTTGACTGGATTTATCGTGTTTACCATCCGAAATTCGCGCAAAAAA
Source organism: uncultured Bacteroidales bacterium (assembly GCA_964652315.1). GTDB lineage: Bacteria > Bacteroidota > Bacteroidia > Bacteroidales > JAAAOM01 > CAZZBU01. Next base: position 6,785 of record CAZZBU010000028.1, on the reverse strand, counting down.
GACCAGCAATTGCTTTTGGAAGAAATTACAGATGAATCAATGGCGCTGTGGCCTGCACTTATTATCCTTGTTGTTTCGGCTGGGGGGCTGGCCTTTGGTTCTCACTGGCTCGTAGAAGGTGCGGCTGTGCTTGCCCGTGATTTAGGCATTAGTGAAAGGGTCATTTCCATTACGCTTATTGCTTTTGGAACCAGCATACCCGAGCTTGCCACCTCAGGTATTGCAGCGTTTAAACGTGAGGCGGATATTTCCATTGGAAACATTATCGGATCAAACATATTTAACATTTTTGCCGTTCTGGGCATTACTTCCATAATCACCCCCATTCATGTAAATGAGATTTTGGTTCAGGTGGATATATTCTGGATGCTGGGCATATCCGTACTTTTATTTCTTTTTATCCTGCCTCTTAAGGGTGGTATTTTAAAACGGTGGAAAGGCGGATTATTATTTTTAACCTACCTGTGCTATCTTTACTTTTTGTTTTTTTGATGATTGAGATACAAAACATAAAAAAATCGTTTGGATCGCTTCAGGTTTTAAAAGGGATTAACGCCCGGGTAAAACAGGGTGAAATAGTATCTGTTGTAGGAACAAGCGGGGCAGGTAAAACTACCCTTTTACAGATTGTGGGAACCCTTAGCAAGCCTGACTCAGGGAATGTAATCATCAACGGCACCGATGTTACTGCTTTGAAAGAAAAGAGGCTGGCCAGGTTCCGCAACCTGGAGATAGGTTTTATCTTTCAGTTTCACCATTTGCTGCCTGAGTTTACGGCCCTTGAGAATGTATGCCTGCCGGGTTTCATTGCCAAAAGGAATACAAAAGAGGTAACTTCCCGGGCAAAAAATTTGTTGAAGTTCCTCAGGCTTGAAGAACGCATGGAACACAAGCCAAATGAACTTTCAGGCGGTGAACAGCAACGTGTAGCTGTGGCCAGAGCCCTGATAAACAATCCTTCGGTAATTTTAGCAGACGAACCCTCTGGCAACCTCGACACTTTAAACAAAAAAGAGCTGCATCAAATGTTTTTCTCCCTCAGGGATGAATTCAACCAAACCTTTGTTATTGTCACACACGACAACGATCTTGCCCACATGTCGGACCGGATGCTTACCATGGCCGATGGTGCTATTGTGAACCGTGAGGTGGTGCACTGATATTATTCTTTCCGGATACCATTAAAACATCAAGATGGATGAAAATTTATTACAAGGAAACGTAAAAGAATTTCTGGAGGAAAAGTACGACCAATACTGCCGTCCTGAGTTTATAGATACCGACCCAATCCAGATACCCCACATGTTTGCCAATCCACATGATATTGAAATAAGTGGATTTCTTGCAGCGACCATAGCCTGGGGCCAACGCCCAACCATTATTGCGAATGCAAGGCGTTTGATAACAATGATGGGTAACCGGCCTTATGAATTTATCATGTCTGCCAATGAAACATCGCTCTGCCCCTTCCTGGAATTCAAACACCGGACTTTCAATGGCCAGGATACCATTCATTTCATCAAAACGCTCCAACACATTTACAGAAATAAGGGAGGACTAAAAAGTGTATTTGAAAAGCCCTATAAAAAAAGAAAGAATATTCGGGACAGCCTCATCCATTTTCGGGAAGTTTTCTTTGAAATACCTCATTTGTCGCGTACTGAAAAACATGTAGCTAACATTCTTAGAAATGCTTCTGCCAAGCGCCTGAATATGTTTCTGCGATGGATGGTGCGACAGGATAAACGAGGCATTGATTTTGGCATCTGGCAGGACATAGATCCGGCCAACCTGCATATTCCTCTTGATTTACATACCGGTAATGTATCCCGGAAGCTTCAACTTTTGTCGCGCAAACAAAACGACTGGAAGGCTGTGGAAGAGCTCACCGGTGTGTTGAGAAAAATCGATCCATCAGACCCTATTAAGTATGATTATGCCCTTTTTGGATTAGGTATTTTTGAGGGATTTTAATCATGACAGGATATGTTTTTACTAACATTCTTGTGCCATTTCAAACCTGATCTGACAGCTACCCTCCAAGCACACATATCAATATGCATCGCAAAATTTTATACATGCGGGTATCATTTCAGCACAAAACCAGCCTCATCAAATTATAATACTGGAAACCTTCAGTTCCATGGCATGACCAGAAAACCGGATTGCTTTAAGCCTGGGCTAACCATGCAGATAGACTTGCATATTGAAGATTGAATTTGATATTAGCCCCGGAATTTTTATAATTATCAAGAGGAAAAAAACTTAACAGGCAGGTAAATATTACTAAATATAAAAAACCAAATCGTCCCGGATATCAAATATAATTTTAGCAAAAATCATTTGTGAAAAAGTAGCTAATTAAAGCCTTAACCTGCCTGTTTCAAAGCTGTACTAATGATTTACCCAGTTATGTTCGGCTTTTCTTAGCCTGTCCATTATGGCTTTTCCAATCCCGGTCTCCGGCACCGGCTCAGCAACTATAATTTCGATTTCATCATCTTCTTCAAGGATATGCATGGCATCAAACATGTTTACGGCATATTCTTTTAAATCGTTTTTTTCTGACAGTCGAATGACTCTCTGAAATTCGGTTTCGTTTTTACCGGTAAAAGATAACAGTCCGGCTTTACTTTTTTCGATATCCAAATGCCTGCGTTTATCAGCTACCACCATTTTTTTAACCGGGCTGTAATGTGATTTCAGCATGCCCGGAGCAACCATGTTTTCCGTTTTTGCTGTATCATCGAATGGTATAATTGCCTCTATTTCTTCCTGTGTAATGATCCCATTCCGTAAAACCCGAAACCCCTTGTCCGACAGTTCAATAATTGTAGATTCAATGCCTACTGTGGTCTTCCCGCCATCTAAAATATAATCCACTTCCGGAAGATTCTTTTTTACATGGTTTGCGGTAGTTGGGCTAATTCTGCCAAACTTATTTGCGCTTGGAGCAGCAATGGGGCAACCGGATTTTTGGATAAGTTGAATGGCCATCTCATTTGAAGGCATACGGATACCCACCGTGGATAAGCCAGATGTAACGATATCCGGAACCAGATCACTTTTGGGTAAAACCAGGGTTAATGGTCCCGGCCAAAATTGCGCTGCAATTTTGAACACCCTTGCATCAATTTCAAGGGTAAGTCGATTGATGTCCACCAAATCGGCAATGTGAATTATCAATGGATCAAACGATGGACGTTCTTTCAGCTCAAAAATTTTTGCTACGGCAATGGGATTCAACGCATTGGCACCAAGTCCGTATACTGTTTCGGTTGGAAAAGCTACTACTTTCCCTTCCTGAATGCACCTGGCTGCAATTTCAACACTTGTTGCCTGGTTCATGTTTTGCTTTACGAATTTTTATATAATGAAATAAAAACAAAAGGCTGCCACTTAGGCTCATCAAACTAGCCAAAAATATGGCATTAGTATAATTTTCAGAGAAATCAAACATGATTCCCCCACTTAACGGTCCGGCAATCCCTGCAACTGCATAGCCAAGAAAAACATAAGGATAGACAATCCCAATATTACTTACCCCAAAAACATGAGCTGATTCTTTGGCAAAAAGAACAAAATTACTACCAAAACCAAATCCTATCAGCACAGATAATATCAGGTAAGAAATATTATTCAGAGGCACCAAATTTAAGGCGAGAATTGCAGCAGATTGAATTGCAAGAGCTAAAAAAATACATAGCCCGGCCTCGAACCTGTCGCTGAGGAAACCCCATGAAAGTCTGCCTAAAAAATTTGCAACCGCAAAAAAAGAAACTCCCAAAATAAGAACATGATTTGAGACGCTGCTTTGCTCTCCAATTATTTTTAAACTGCCAATAATAAGCAGACCGGCAAAGGTGCCAAGGAATATACCTAAAACAAGTCTTCTAAATGTTCCTGAAAATATAAAATCTGATAGTTTTATGGCTTTTGTAACCGTTGTGGTACTTTTTTGGAAAATTAAGTTTGAAAATAGAAAAACAATCAATCCATAAGAAACGCCAATAATGATTAATAACTGAAGCACATCTTTACCAGACATGAGAATGGTTTCTGATATATTAGACAGCACCACTGCACCAAGTCCAAATCCTGCCGCTGCGATACCCGTGATCAGCCCTTTTCGCTCAGGGAACCACTGAACTGGTACTGTAAGCGATACCCAATAACCAAAACCGGTACCTATTCCGGCCAAAACACCAATTCCTAATAAGACCATATAAAAATTACCATAGGAATACCCGCCCAAAAGATACCCCAGAAAAAATAAAACTCCGGAAATATACCCCAGATATCTGGACTTTATCCTTTTTGCAAGCTTTCCTGTAAAAACCATGGTTGTAGGAAATATTGCAATTATTGTCCCAAATATGATTTGTGCCTGTGTAGCGGAAAACTTATGGATTTCAATCAATTCAGATGCAATAATGCTCCAGGCGTAAACACCCCCCAGGCAAAGCATTATTATGAATGAGGCAATAACGGTTAAATATTTTTGCATTTTATTTAACGCTTTTGGAATAAAACAATCATTACAGTTTTTAAGGTTTTAATGAGCCACGAATAACGACTTCCTAAGCACTCCTTAAAAGCTGTGAATATAAATAATTCCGTTTGAAACGAAAAATCAAACCAAATATCATAAATGGATTTATATTTTTGTGGTGAGGTTGTGCATTATTATAAAACGCTATCCCGACATTAATGTAATAATTCCTATTATTCCTAATTTCCTCAAATGCACAACTACAAATCATATTTTCCTGATAACCGGTGACTGTACAGTCGAACGACCTAAGAAGCTGACCAAACAACTACTACATAAAAACTGAGAAACATAGTTGTATATTTGAAGAAAAAAAATGATAACACTTATTTCGTATTTATTCCTGGCTGTATTCGTTTCATTCCTATGTTCGATAATGGAATCTGTAATACTTTCGACTCTACATTCATTCTTGATAGTAAAGCAAGAAAAGGGACATGTTTGGGCAAAATAATTTATATACTTATCCTTTAGTTGTTTTGTCAACTTTAATTACAGAAGTTTTTTCAAAACAAAAAAATGAACAAAAGATACAATCACCGATATGCGAAAATTTGCAAGAGATAGATGGCAAGAAAAACAAATAAAATATGATTTAATAAATAAGTTGGATACGAAAGACAATTAAAAATACCACTTAATAGTTTCTTTATTGTTCTTTTTTTGGTTCCACCGGATACTCGATGCTGTCATCTAGGTTTTTGTTTAACGCTTCCACAAAAGCATTCTCCAATAGTTCCCATATTGCCTCGATAATCCCTACATCAACATCTTGTATGTTTTGTGAAAATGGAACAGTCGTGGCAAGCCTTTCTTCTTTCGGGTTACTAAAAAGATCTTTGATGCCTCCTAAAATGACTTCCCAGGCAGTTCCGGAAGACCCTTCTTTTTCACCTTCAAGTATTTCAACATGGTCAAAAACCGGTTTCAAGTATCCTTCCAATTGTCCGTTCTGAATAGCAAATTCAGTGAAAACAGATAGTGTACCTCCTTCAAAATCAAAACCACCATAGTTTTGGGCAAATTTATTTAGCGAGGTCAGCCTTATATTTCTAAGTGCCAAGTTAAGATCTATATTGGGATAGGGTTGTTTAAGAAGGTTCATTTCTGCTGACATGTTCAGGTATCCGTCTCCCACGGTGGCCCCCTCGGCATCCATCGAAATAGGCAGGGTATCTGTTTGATTTTCAATATTGGTTAAATTATTGGCCGTCAAGTTAATACTTCCTAACCATGCATCGATATTTGGGTCCGTGGTGAAATCATAATAAGCAAAATTGCCGTCTTGTATTTCAAGTGTGTTGATCCGGAAAGGAACCAGATCTTTAATGATCTGAGCAATATCCACTTTCTTAGGTGGCTTTTCCTCTATTACAACAAAATTGACTTCCGGGTTCACGATCAAGACAGATCCAACTATTCTTCCTTTAAAAAGTGCATCCCATTCAATAGATATCCTTACAGATTCTACTTCAATAAAAGGATCGATAGTATCTTCTGTATCCTCCATAATTTGAATGAGATACAAATCGTTTATAGAATAATTTCCCTTGATCAGGTTCAGATCAACCTCCTTTAAATTTCCCTCGTATCCTTCAGCCTTCTGAATTGCCCTGTTGGCTGTAAACTTAATCACTAACGGGAGGATTAACCTTATTCCGACTAATATGGCAATAACAATAATAATAATTTTAAAAACCTTTTTCATTTCTTTTTATTTTCAATATGATTTAAAAACAACTTCTTAAGGTATATTGTTTCATTGTTGTCTGGTAAAACCGGATTTTTGTAAATACAACGTTACGTTTTTATATGATTAAAACGTTAAATAAATTTACGTTTTTTTCTTTTATGCAACAACTCGAAAGTCTTGATACATCTGGTTTAGAAGCGTGTTCAATTGCCTTATTCGGGTAGTGCTTTTTTGTCTTTGGCTTGTGATTTTCTGCATCTCACTTTTAAAAGTGACAGATAATAAGGGGTTTATAAATAAGTCTTTTTGAAATAAGACAGACCACATCCAAACCCATCCTTGCTTGGTAACTACATAATAATTAGACTTTTCCATCTTTTTAACCAAGCCCCGCTCTTTCAATTTATTCAATTCATAAGGATTTTTGCGGTTTTTGGAATTTGGTTAAATTCTATTTGCAAATCCTTGGTGCGAAATCCAAAGGTTACATACTTTGGGCGCAACAATATACGTAGTAATTCAACCTGGAACTCATTCCTT
>CAZZBU010000027.1:0-32778 GCA_964652315.1 uncultured Bacteroidales bacterium | reverse complement strand
AAGGATACCATGAAAAACCGAATCCCGGATATTTTTAAACAGGTGGCATAAAAAGCCTCTTTGATTAATACAGGGCAAGGGGTTTACCCGTATAAAAATCAAGAATTTTTGTTTTGAAAAGGTATTCATATTTTGCCTGGAGCATTTCTGATTCAGCTTTAACCAAATTATTTTTGGCCAGGTTATAATCTACCGAACTAACTAAACCTACATCAAATTTTTGTTCTGTATAATTAAATGCCTCCTTATAGGAATCCATTGCTTTTTGGGATGCCTGGAAATTCTCATAAGCTGCTATTGCATCAGTATGGGCCTGTTGAATTGTTTTATACAAATTTTTCTTTGTAAGATCGAGTTGGTATTTTGCATCAAGCACACCCAACCTCGAATTGTTGATGCTTGTCTGCACCTGGTACTGATTGAAAATGGGTATTGTTAAATTGAAAGACAGGGATTTATACGCATTGTCACGGAACTGATCAGAAAAGGGATAATTACCAAATACAAAAGTCTCCACAGGCAGGGTAACGGGCACATTGGTATTGCCCTCTACATAGCCCGTAACACGATCCTGTACAACAATATCGGAAATTTGCTCCCTGGCATCCGAATAACCGGTATAGTACGATCCGCGTAAGCTCAGGCTGGGGCTGCGCTGTCCCTGAGCAATGTTTAAATCTTTTTCGCGGCTTTTCAGGTTATATTCATCCCTTTTAATTTCAGGCATGTGTGTCAGCGATTGTTGAAAAAGCATCTCCACAGACTCTATATGCAGGGTTTCTTCCAGATTAATGGTATCAGGAAAAAGTATGGTAAAATCACCAATAGAATCAAGCTCAAGCAATTGGGTGAGATTGAGGTATGAATTTTTTAGTTCATTTTTATTGTTGAGCACGCTCCATCTTTCCCGGGCAAGCTGGGCTTCAATTTCCAAAAGTTCTCCTTGTGCAAGATTTCCTACTTCAACCAGTTTCTTTGTTCTTTCAAGCTGCAGTTGAGTAACCTCCTGCTGGCTTTGTGAAATTCCCAGCAGCTCATTGTTAAATAATATTTCCAGATAGGCAAGGGCTACTTCGAGGCTGATATCATTTTTTGTTTTATTGAGCACATACTCATTTTGAAGCATCTCGAACTTACGCTTCTGAATGCTATTATAGGTTTGCAATCCATTAAACAGGTTCAGCCTGGCCTGAAGATAAAAGTCATTGGACACCGTATTATCTGTAATAAAGTCATTGGTAAACGGGTCTACGGTCCGGCCAAAACTGAAATTCTGATTCACACCGGCATTTACGCCTGGCAAAACGCTCATCTTTGACCGGAGATAATTATTTTCATAATACTGTCGATTAAGCTCCTGACGTTTCACCTGAATGTTGTTATTTATTGCATGATTGATGCATTCCTGCAACGTCCAGATTTTTGGTGACTGGCCAGATGCCATCATCGTAAACACAAAGGAGATACAGGTAAGGACGATGTTGATTTTCATATAATACTTTGATTTAGTTACACATTATAAGGACTTAGGTTAAGGGGTATACCTATAATACCTGTCGAATATTTTCTGTTACAATATGACCATCGAACAGTTGCACTATTCTATGCGCTTTCTCAGCATCTGTGGGGGAGTGGGTAACCATAACTATGGTAGTACCCTCCTTATTCAGTTCAGTGAGCAGATTCATGACTTCCTCACCGTTTGCTGAGTCGAGGTTACCTGTTGGCTCATCGGCTAAAATAAGGCCAGGCCTGGCAATAACAGCGCGGGCAATGGCCACACGTTGCTGTTGACCACCGGATAACTGCTGCGGAAAATGCTTCTTACGATGCGCTATCTGCACCCTTTCCAACACTTCCTCTACCCTGCGTTTGCGTTCCGAACGTCCAATTTTAAGATAAAGCAACGGCAATTCGACGTTTTCAAAAACTGTCAACTCATCTATCAGATTAAAACTTTGAAAGACAAAACCTATGTTGCCTTTTCGCAGGTTTGTACGTTTCCGCTCTGTATACTGAGAAACATCTTCACCATCAAAAAATAACTGACCTGAAGACGGGGTATCCAAAAGCCCGATGATATTTAATAAAGTAGATTTTCCACATCCGGAAGGCCCCATGATGGCTACAAAGTCATTTTTGTTAACTGTGAGGTTTACTTTATCAAGCGCTGTTGTTTCAACCTCATCAGTCCGGAATACTTTTTTTAAATCAATTGTTCGTAACATGCTATTCTCACTGTCATTTTTTTAATACAATCTGCTCAGCATCTCCAAAAGCTTCATAGCCAGAGACAATGACCTTCTCTCCTTCTTTTAATCCCTCAATCACTTCATAATAATTCGGATTGTTTCGGCCAAGCCGGACCGCCCGTTTTTCAGCATAATCACCAGATTCATGGAGTACAAATATCCATTGTCCGCCGGTACTCTGATAAAAACTACCTCTTGGTATGAGAACAGCATCCTTTGATTGCCCCAGCTCAAGGCGTATGCGCGATGTTTGCCCGATTCTTATCTGTTCGGGGATATCCGTTAAAAACTCCATATCCAATGCAAAGCGGTTATTCTTTACTTCGGGATATATCTTCGTTATCATCAGTTGGTGTGTTGCACCGGCAAATTCATATTCACCCCTGAGGCCCTTTACCACACGGGCAATATAATGTTCATCCACCTCAATCCGCATTTTATATGAATCCAGTACATTTATGATCCCTATGCGTGACCCATAAGTTACCACCTCTCCTATCTCTGGATTCAGCGTGGCAAGTTCACCATCAACAGGAGCCTTAATCTCCAGGGCATCAAGCCGTTTACGAATGATCCCAAGGTTTTGCTCCATGCGTTGAACTGATGACTCAAGCGCTGTTACCTGAATGCTGCGAAACAGGCTATCCTGTTTTTGATTTTCTTTAAGCAGGCCCAGGGTTTTAAGAGAAGCCTGGTATTGTTCTTTTGACTGTTGAAATTGTTCAAAGGAAATATGCTTGCTGTCAAACAGTTTCTGGTTGTTATTCCACTGCCTTTCCTGACTTTTATACAGCTTTTCCAATTCAATGATGTTCTGCTCGTTATTCAGTTTGGTCTGGGTCATTAGTAACTTGGCCTGCCTTAACTCATTTATGGCACGGGCCACCTGGGCTTCATTGTTTGATATTTCCAATAAAAGGTTGATATTACTTAACCGAAGGATCACATCCCCTTTTTCCACCTTACTTCCTTCTTCTGCAATAATTTCTTCAACTCTTCCGCCCTCAATGGCATCCAGGAAAATTGTGCGAATGGGCTCAACTGTACCTGTCACTGAAATATAATCCTGGTATTTATCATAAATCACAGATTCAACGGTTACCCTGTCTGCTTCAATCTGATATTTTTTTATGTGATCGGTAAATAGTATCTGCCAAATCAGAATTAGTAAAAGTATCGCCATAAAAACAGGCCACCGGAGTTTTTTAAACCATGTATTTTTCTTTTCAATGGGCCTGTCCATACTACTTCCATCTATGCGTTTTTCCATTTCCATACCACATAAAAAACATTTATTGTGCCAAAAAAAACAAACCATTGATATACTGAATGTTAACAGTAACAGCTAACATCTGTTATACCGATGAACTGTAATTATATTAAACAAAAAGAGTACGAAATCGGACAATGATTAAAAATTATTTAATTTTACAAGGCCTTATGAAAAAAGAAAAATAGGATATAAAATGAGTAATAAAGTTGGCAAAATCCTGGCAGTAGATGACAATGAGGATATTTTATTTGCATTGAAACTGCTCCTGAAACAGCATGTTGAGAAGATACAAACATTGAACACTCCCAATAAAATTCCCCAGGCCCTGGAGGAAGAGGACTATGATGTTATCTTACTGGATATGAACTTTTCAAAGGATGCCATCAGTGGTCAGGAAGGTTTTGACTGGCTGGAGCGTATTCTTGAGATTGACCCAAAGATGGTTGTGGTATTTATAACCGCGTATGGTGATGCTGAAAAAGCGGTAAAAGCCATTAAAGCAGGCGCTACCGATTTTGTTGTAAAGCCATGGCAAAATGAAAAACTGCTGGCCACGGTATCTTCATCTGTCAAATTAAGGCGCTCAAGACTGGAAGCAGACAACCTCCGTTCAAAACAGAAAGAGATTAGTGCTGTACTTGACCAGCCTTTTCATGAGTTTATTGGTAATTCTGCGGAAATGCAGGAAGTATTTACCACAATAAACAAAGTGGCCAAAACTGATGCCAACGTACTTATCCTTGGCGAAAACGGTACAGGAAAAGAACTCGTAGCGCGTGCGCTCTACCGTAATTCCAACAGAAAAGATGAGGTATTTATCAGTGTGGACCTGGGATCCATTGCCGAGACCCTCTTTGAGAGCGAATTATTTGGCCATGAAAAAGGAGCTTTTACAGATGCCCGAAAAGAAAAACCTGGGCGATTTGAGATTGCAAGTGGCGGTACCCTTTTTCTTGATGAGATAGGCAACCTTTCATTAACCATGCAGCAGAAATTACTTACGGTTATCGAACGCCGTGAAGTCATCAGGGTGGGTTCCAATAAAATCCTGCCAATAGATGTACGACTGATTTGTGCTACCAACAACAATGTGCATGAAATGGTGGCAGAGGAAAAATTTCGTCAGGACCTGCTTTACAGAATAAACACGGTGGAGATACACCTTCCGCCCCTGCGCGACAGAACAGGGGATATCCCTATTCTGGCAGAGCATTTTCTGAAGATTTACAGCAAAAAATACAAAAAATCACTCACCGGGATATCGGCTGCAGCACTGAAAAAGCTGAACCATTACAGCTGGCCGGGCAATGTGCGCGAATTGCAGCATGCCATGGAACGAGCTATCATTATGTGCGAAGGAAGCAAGCTTGAACCGGATGATTTTTTGCTTTCACCTCCAAAGAAGAAAAATACCGACCTGGAATTTGATTCGTATAACCTTGACGACATTGAAAAAACCGTGATTTCAAAAGTTCTTAAACAGAACCAGGGTAACATTACCCAGGCATCAGACCAGTTGGGCCTGACCAGAACATCACTCTACCGTAGAATGGAAAAATATGGTCTTTAAAAACTACAGGCTCAACATAAGCATTCGCATTATCCTGATTGCCGGAACACTTTATCTGTTTTTCTGGTCGGTAGATACCAATTTTTTTGTCACGCCCATACTCATTGGCCTGGCAATGGTATTGCAGGTATACCTGTTATTTAAATACATTGATAAAACCAACCGTGATCTTACCAGTTTTCTTGAGTCCATCCGGTTTTCAGAATTTACACGTTCGTACCAGATTGAAGGAATGGGCAAGTCCTTCGATCAACTCAATAAAGCTTTCAATGATGTTATCAGGGATTTTCAGAAAGTCCGCTCAGAAAAAGAAGAACATTTTCATTACCTCCAAAGCATTGTGCAGAATATTGATGTGAGTATTCTGGCTTTTCAGAAAGATGGTAGCATAGAAATGATTAATAAAGCAGCTAAAAAGCTGTTCCAGGTAAGCAGCCTTAAAAACATTAAAGGACTTGAAGGGTTAAGTAAAGAACTGGTAAAAACGCTGTTTGAGATAAAACCCGGTGAAAACCGGTTAGTAAAAGTGCATGATAACGACGATCTGCTGCAATTAAACATTTATGCAACAGAATTAAAAATAAAATCCAAACTGGTAACACTGGTTACCATTACCAACATACAGAATGTGCTGGAGGAACAGGAAACCGAAGCATGGCAAAAGCTCATCAGGGTTTTAACGCATGAAATCATGAATTCCATTACCCCCATAGCATCCCTTTCTTCAACCCTTGATCTAATGCTAAAAGAAGCAATGGATGAAAACGGTGAGCGCCCGCTGGATAAAGAAACAGTAGAAGAAATCCAGGAGGCCTTGAAAACAATTAATAAACGCAGTACCGGCTTATTGCATTTTGTGAATACATATCGAAATCTTACCCGCATTCCTAAGCCGAACTTTAAAATAGCCAATGCCAGGGAATTATTTAAAAACATCCAACTGTTGATGGAAGATGAGATTAAAGAGCAAAACATTGATTTTGAGCTTTCCATTGAGCCTGAAGACATTCATTTTAATGCTGATGAACAATTGATTGAACAAGTCATCATCAACCTTATAAAAAACTCCGTCCATGCCTTGGAAGGAAAGGAAAATGGCAGGATTGAGCTTAATGCCCTGCTAAACAAGAGGGGACAATTGATGATACAGGTACGCGATAACGGCCAGGGTATTTTAGAAGATGTACAGGATAAAATCTTTATTCCGTTTTTCACCACCAAACCTTCCGGTTCAGGAATCGGCCTGAGCCTGTCAAGGCAGATTATGCGGTTACATAACGGAACGATCTCTGTGAAATCCATACCGGATAAAGAAACAACCTTTACCCTTACATTTTAGTTAAAATAATAATCAGATGTTCGTTGTATTCGATTTGGATTTAACCGTTGTGGAATTGTGGAGGTACATGGTGCGATCAGGATTTATGATAGCCTTGGGGCTAAAATTATGTTAGGCGAGGCCAGGGATATGCTCAACGATTTTAAAAACCCAACAAATTAAAAAATAACCATGCTTTGAGCAGATAAATCATGTTACCGTGAAAATCGCAGTAACGTTGATGTTAGTCTGGCCAGCAACAAAAAAAAACACAAAAAACTTGACTTGTATTGATCCGTTCTGTATTTTTATCTTAATAATAAAATCTTTATGATATGAAAATAACCCAAATCATCATAAAACATTTCCCTAAAATTCAAGAAGCAACCCTGGCACAATCTTTTTTTTATTGCTTCTCTTACTGGAACACCCTTGTGAATTATTTCCTGTTTTTTATTAATAACTTTAAACCAATCAATCATGAGAAGTCCCTTATTTATTCTATTCCTTATTCTGGTGAATATTATTTCGTGCCAGAAAGAACCGGTAAAACCAACACTTAAAAAAGCTAAACTGACCATCGATATTGGAGTACAGGTAACCGGCATGAACAAAATCCGAAAATCAGCGCACGCTGTTGAGGATTATAAGGTTATTATTGAAGATTCCGAAGGTTCTATTGTGCTCGAATATGCTAGGGCTGCTGATATGCCGGATACCATTGAGCTGGCCCCAGGCAGCTATTATGTTGAAGCCAACTCAGATAACCTTGTGGATGCGGCTTTTGAATCACCTTATTATGCCGGGCGAAGCAATGAAATAACCCTGGCCGATGGAGATCTTGAAGCCATATCACTGACTTGTACCATGAACAATTGTGCAGTTTCGGTGGTATATTCAGAGAATGTGGTTAATTATTTCAACAATTATTCCACCATCGTGAGCAATGCAAACGCCTCCCTCCTGTTTGATGAAACGGAGAACAGGCTTGGACATTTTAATTTGATGCCCATCAGCATTGAATCAATATTAACATACACCCAACCCGATAACAGCACAGCAACAAAAGTTCTTACAGGCAGCATTCCCCTTCCCGAAGCACAACAGCATTATGAGATACTGGTAGATGCCCTGCCTGACCAGACAGGCTTAAATCTGATGCTTACTGAAGATAACACCCTGGTAACACAAACCATTGTATTAACAGATGGAAGCACTGCCCGGGCACCTCAGCAGGGTGAACTAATCATCACTGAAATAATGGCGGATCCTGTTGCCCTGCCGGACAATGAAGGCGAATATATTGAACTTTACAACACCTCAGATGCAGTGCTTAATCTCAACGGGCTCACCTACCGGCAGAATGGCTCCGATGTATTTACGATTGAGGAGGACCTGTTCCTTGAAATGAATGGATTTGCTACCATTGCACGATCAGCCAGCGTATCGTTTACTCCGGACTTTATTTCATCTTTAACCCTGACAAACGATGGTGCGGAAATGGCTTTGGTATTGATGGAAGGTGTGACAGAAACAGAGATATTTTCAATGGATTACGGCGCTGAAGATTTTCCATCTGCGAGTGGTGCCTCCATTGAACTTTCAAATAATCATCTGAATAGCACAGAAGCTGTTTTAGGGGTTCACTGGTGTATTGCCACCAGCACCATGCCCGATGGTGATATGGGCTCACCCGGCAATAGCAACAGTTGTAATTAGCCTTTGTGCATTAGCGAGGAAAGCCGGTCACTCCCTGACCGGCTTTTTTTTACTAAAATCCATACAAAAGGCTAATGTTGCTATATTATTATTTATTTTATACATTAGCATTAAATATCCGGATCTGGTATACTTTTTAAGTCCCTGGATCTGACATAACCTTTAATTAAATTTTAATAAGCGTGAAACCATTTTACATCTCCCGCAGGAATTTTATCAAAAAAAGCACAGCTTTTGCGGCAGGCACAGTTGCTTTCCCTTATATCAGCTCATGTGGCAACAAGGTATCTGGGCCTATGAAACGGAGTTTTGGCAAGCTCAATTTTGATGTTACCACCCTGGGATTAGGCGGGCAGGCATCCATTCAATGGACACCTGAGGATGTTGATCCGGTAAAAATCATCTTAAAAGCATTTAACCTTGGTGTGAATTATTTTGACACATCCAACCTTTATGGGCCCAGTCAGACTAATTTTGGTAAAGCTTTTCAGGAGCTGAACCTGGTTCCATCCATTTCCGGCTATGATGAAACGCTCCGTGAATCAATCTGGCTGACTTCCAAGACTCACATTAGATATGCAAAAGGCAACCTGAACAAAGGTGATGTATACAACTGGACCAATGGGCAGGAAGGCACGCATACCGTAGACGATGTAAAACGTTCCTTGTCGCAACTCTTTGGCGATGGTAAAGGCAATTATCCCAAGGGGGCATATCTTGACATGGTGCTATTGCATAGTGTTTCCTCTCAGAATGATGTTGAAGCAGTTTACCTGGGGTACGACAACCCCGATCCTAAAGCTGAGGAAATAGGTGCCCTGGCTGCACTTAGGGATTTGCGGGATGGTACTAATCTAACGGGATTAAATCCCGGAGAAGAAAAACTAATCAGGCATGTTGGCTTCTCAGGTCATTATTCTGCCCCGGTAATGATGGAACTGATTCGTCGGGATACGGATAATTTACTTGAAGGAATGTTGGTTGCCATAAATTCCAATGACAAGCTTAACCTCAATATGCAACATAATGTAATTCCTGTAGCACAAGCCAAAAACATGGGCATCATTGCCATGAAGGTTTTTGCCGATGGAGCCATGTATACCAAAAAAGCAGAGTGGAGCAATGTGCCGGATCATGTGGTACGCATGGTAGGTAGTGAAAAAATTCCCAGCCGGCCACTGGTGGAGTATTCACTAACAACACCGGGAATTCACACAGCCATTATCGGTATTGGACAGATAAATGAAAATGACGCCTTTAAATGTCAACTCGAACAAAACTTAAGCAGCGCCCAGATTAAGTCGGATGCTTTATCAGACGGTGACAGGGAAGCCGTGGAAAAATTAACCAAAGGCATAAAGGAAGGTAAAACAAATTATTTTCAGGTTGCTGAAGGAGGACTTACACCACCCCAGGATGTCAATTTAAAACAAGCAAATGGTGGTGGTGCAGCGCATATTACCTGGAACACCGCTTATGCAGGCTCACATCCCATTGAAAAATATGAAGTGTTCAGGGATGATGTAAAAGTTGCTGAAATAGCTCACCAGCCTCAAACAACAGTAAAACCGTTTGAATATACAGATAAGACGGGTGACAACAAGACACATCACTACGTTATTGAAACAGTAGACGCTGGCGGACAAAGGGCCCGGACTGAAACCACAACCCTATAAAGAAAACACATCACAGAAACCTTTGGAATTTAATGTACTTTATCGTATAATAAATGGAGCCGTTCAGGGATACGCTCCATTTTTTTATTCAAACTTTATGAAGGAATGCGGGTTTACCCAAACAGAATGTATTATTATGCAAAAAAGTATGATATGGCAAAAGACTGGAAAGACAGATTGGGTGTGGTTTATTCAACCAATCCTGATTTTAATTATGAAAGTAACGGACAGGAAGAGCCGGATACGCTCCCGGCAAGAGACCAAAAACTAAAAGTAACGCTTGATCGCAAAAAAAGAAAAGGCAAGGTGGTAACGCTGGTATCTGGGTTCGAAGGCAAGGAAGAAGATTTAAAGTCCCTGGGTAAAGAATTAAAAATAAAATGTGGTGTAGGTGGTTCGGTAAAAGGCAACGAAATCATCATTCAGGGTGATTTCAGGGATCGCATTATTGAGCTTCTTAAAAACCTGGGGTATTCTGTCAAATAAAAATCCCTTAATGCCAGGTATATGCCTTCAAGGTTAAATCTAATCCTGGTGATCCACAATCCCTTGTTCTTCGAGTATTGAACGGATTTCGCCAGGTGCTTTTTTATCCCCATGAGTAGCTTCCAGAACAGGTAACAGACTGGACTTATCAATATACCCTTTTTTAAGCGCATGAAGGGCTGCCTGATAGGTATCTTCAATCACTAAAAAGTCTACATCATGCTTTTTATACTCCTCCCTGAGTTGCTGCATTTTTTTGGTGTTTTTTTTATGCTTTACCTCACGGATGTAAGTTGTTTTAATCCGGCCCGGAAATTCTTTAACAATCTCAAGATAAATATAGGCGTCTCTCTGACCACTGTCACCAATAAGAATAAAGGGTAAATCTTCATACATGTCCAACAGGTGGGTGATTTTATCTTTTTTGTGATCATGATTTCCCCCTCCGGCCTTTATTAAATTAACCAGTCCGGATTGAAATTCTTTTAAAAGAAACACGCCTTTTGGAAATTCATTGACATGGCAAAAATCATCCAGCAAATCATAAAGGTTCCATTCACTACTGGAGACATAAAAAAACGGATTGGCTTTTTTGCCTGATTTTCCTTCATGCAAAGCCTTGTAAAATGCTGCTGCTCCAGGCAGTGGTTTACGGGTATGGGCATTTTTTAGTAACATTAGCTGTATCTTACGAACCATTTGGGTGGCATGCGAAACCAGAATAGTATCATCCACATCTGAAACCACCCCAAATTCAGCATCATAAGGGAGCATCAGCACTTCACCTTTTTCTGAGAATGTTCCCCGGAAATCACCAACTTCCTCTGCAAGGGCAAAACGCACCGGATGCCATAAATCCTCCTGCGAAAAAGAATTGCCGTTTGAATTAAACTGACTCCGAATCAAACCGTATTCATCAGACTCTATGGTTTGCACAATACCGTTATAGCTCACCTGTACCTTCACGCCAGGCAGCTGATCACTGGTAAAGCGCTTAAACATTGCTAAAATATTAGCCCCTATGCTGGCCTTGCCTTGTGGTTTAGCCAGTCCCCGATCTTCAACCAGTCCGCCCCAAACTTCTACTTTATCGCTTTTGCCATAACTTCGATATGTAATAATTTTTGGCCGATCAAGCCAACCCAACCGGTGTTTCAGGAATATCCGCAGCCATTTAAAAGGACTAATTGCTTTGCGTTTTAAAAATTTCAGTGGTTTATACTGTCTCTTTCGCTTCATATCACAAGTTTTCTCTTTGGATACTACCTTAAAATTATTTATAATAAAATATTGTAATTTTTATTCAGCTTTAGTAACAATTTCTTGTTTATTTTTGTCTAAAACAATAAAAGGCTTTGATAAATGCACACTTTATTTGTTATTAATCCATTTTCCGGAGGCCGGGACAAAACAGATATTGAGAAACAAATCACAACATTCGTCGGAAATAGCCGGACGGAAATAGCCTTTTACTATACCACAGGCAAAAACGATGCTAAAAACATTAAAAACATCATTGATTCCGATTCACCTGAAAGAATAATTGCTGTAGGAGGCGATGGAACAGTTAATCTTGTTGCCCGCCTGGTACTGAACACAACCATGGTAATGGGTATTATTCCTATGGGATCCGCCAATGGGCTTGCCCGCGAACTCAATCTACCGACAGGAATAACTGATGCACTTGAAGTATTGCAGCTTAACAAGATAAAGAAGATTGATGCCATACGCCTTAACAATCAACACCTATCGGTTCATTTATGCGATATTGGATTTAATGCACGGGTCATTGAACGCTTTGAGAAGGACAATATCCGGGGCATGCTGGGATATGCTAAGCATTATCTTAATGAAATCGGTCAATACCACAGTTTTAAAATATCGGTTCAACCACAGGGTAAGAAAAGACGCAAATATAAGGCTTCCATGCTGGTACTGGCCAATGCCACTAAATATGGAACCGGCGTGCAAATAAACCCCAAGGGCAAAATTGATGATGGCAAACTGGAAATCATCCTTATCCGCCCATATACTTTCAAACACCTGATACATCTGGCCTGGTCCTTAATTACTGGTACATTGCACAAATTACAATACGTGAAGATTTTTAAAGGTAAAAAATTCACCATTATAAACCATGAAAAACAACCTTTCCAGATAGATGGAGAACTTGTGGAACCTGAAAGAAAAATTACCGTTGAGATAATTCCACAAAAACTGCAGATTTTAATTCCCTGATTGCATTGGTTTGCCTGCCGCGTTATCTTTTTTCTTATTTTTTTTGTCCTTTGAAAAAAGGTTGATGATCCAGCTATTATCTATAGACTCTGCTGTAGTAGTAATCTCTTCGAGGCCGGTGTTAACCTTTTTAAGGGTTACATCCAATGAACTGGCAAATGTTGAATCATACAACAGTTTATGAACAGTTCCCGGGCCTTTATTAATGGTTTCAGTTGTTTTTCCCAGGTTTTCACTAAGCTGCCGGGCTTTTTGTGTGACCGTATCCAGCTGAACAAAAATATTATTGAGTTGGGTTGTAAGATTATCTTCATTGATTAGCTGGGCAACATCGCCATCACCCTGATTAATTTTATAAAAGATATTATTGAGTTGATTAGCCAGTCCCTGCATTTCTTGGCTTACACCACTTATTTCGGTGGTGATCCTGTCTTCATTCAACAGTATACCGATATCGCCTTTCCCCTCGTTAATTTTTTGCGAAATTTCCACAAATTGCTGCGTTACGGATTGAACCTTTGTAAGCAAAGTACTTGCCTCATTAACAAAGCCCTCCATGGATATCATCGTGACTGAGGCCAGCACATCGTTTTCCTCTATGGTTTCTGCCCCTGGTGTTCCAGGTAATATAGTGATTACTTTACTTCCCATAACCCCTTCACTTTCTATCTGAGCTTTGGCATCTTTTTTAATATAGCTTGTATAGGATTCATCGATATGCATGGTAACCCGCACGGATGAATCGTTGACAATATCAATTTCGGCCACTGTGCCTGCTTCCATACCCAGGTACCGGACATTGTTGCCTGCCATCAGGCCTTTTATATCGTTAAAAAAGGTATTTACGGTGATTACATCACGAAACAAAAATTTTTCCTTACCCAGGTAATAAATAGTCACCACCAAAAGAACGATAGAAAGAAGAAAGAAAAATCCAAGCCGTATTTTTTGAGTTTGTCTTAACTGCATAACTTCTTATTAAGTATTATTTTTAAAATAGCGATAGACCTGTTTGTTTAATTAAAGTAAGCTCTGATGGATTTATCATCGGAATTGGCCATATCCTCATAAGTACCCTGTGCAAAAATTATCCCACTGCGTATCAGGGCCAGTTTATTGCCGGTTATCCGGGCACATTTCATATCATGTGTAATGATGATGGAAGAGGTTTTGTATTTTTCCTGAATGGAAAGCAACAGTTCACTAATCTCGCCACTGGTTACCGGATCAAGACCGGTAGTGGGTTCATCATACAAAATAATCTGAGGTTTACGAATAATTGTCCGTGCCAGGCCTACACGTTTACGCATCCCTCCTGAAAGCTCAGAGGGCATTTTATCGATAACATCCAAAAGACCAACACTGCTCAATGCCTCTTCAATCAGGGATTCAACCTCATCCTTGTGTTTGCTCATTTGTGTCCTTCTGATGGGAAACTTTAGATTTTCGCGGACCGACATTGAATCATACAGGGCCCCACCCTGAAATAAATAACCAACTTTCCGGCGTATTTCATCCAGTTCATCGTTTTCAAGATCCGGTATGTTTTTATCAAATACCAAAATCTTCCCACTGTCGGATTCAATAAGCCCGACAATACATTTTGCCAGGACAGATTTTCCTATGCCGGATTTTCCAAGGATTACTTTGTTCTCCCCTTTTTCCAGCTCAAGATTGATATCCTTAAATACCTCATTGGATCCAAAAGCTTTGCTTAAATGTTCTATTTGTATAACCTTTTCCATCAATCATGTGAGATTTAAAACCATTTCCGTTACCTGAACAGCAAGCAAGTCTATAATAAATACTATCAGTGAAGCCGAAACAACAGCTGTTTTGGCTGCCACACCAACGGCTTCAGTACCTCTTGCCGAGTTATATCCCTTGAAACTACCGATAAGCCCAATGAAAAAACCAAAAAACGTAGATTTGATCAATGCAGGGATAACATCAACAAATTTTATGGGTCCCAATGCCTGATCAATAAACAGTTGCAGCGACACTTCCGCATGCATATTCACAGCAGTGTATGAGCCGATAAGTGCTATGCTGATGGCCATAATCACAAGCAGGGGCACCATAAAGGTTGTAGCAAGTACCCGTGTAGCAACCACATACTTTAACGGATTTGTACCGCTAACCTCCATGGCATCAATCTGTTCGGTTACCTTCATTGAACCCAACTCAGCACCAATACCAGAACTTATTTTTCCTGCACAGAGCAGGGCGGTAATTACCGGCCCCAATTCACGGATTACCGATATGCTAACCATGCTGGGCAAAAGGGCCTCTGCTCCAAAATCAACAAGAACGGGCCTGGATTGTAAAGTAAGTACCAACCCGAGGATAAATGCCGTAATGGTAACCAGTGGCAGAGTTTTATAGCCCAATAAGTAGGATTGTTTAAGCAATTCTGCGTGTTCAAAAGGCGGACGGAAAAATTCCCTCAGAATGCGCCCTGCAAAAACAAGAAGCTCACCGGCTTCCAACAAAAAGTCGGAAATGGGTTCCAGAAATCGATTTAATTTACTACTCATGATATATTAGGACAGGAATATCGGTTTCAGCCATAATTTTTTTTGATTCAGACCTGTTGAACAGTTTTTCCCAGAATGATTTGTTTTGCTTAAACAAAACCAATAAATCAGCAGGGTGTTTTTGCAGGTGTGTCTTTATTCCAGAAGCGATATCTTCATCATAGAGGCTCACCTTATTCAGTTCACTTGTACCTTCCGGAAACATATCACTGGTAAGGATGGAACCCACAGCTTCGCTGCTGTTTTTTTCATCAGAAACATGAAGCAGCGTAAGCTCTGTCTTTTTTCCTAATCGTGCCAAAAAATCCTGAATCAGGTCAGGGTCTTTTTCATGGATATCCGTTGCATAAACCGTCTTTTCGATTTTATGCAAGGGATGTTCGATGGAATTGATAATTACTGGCACAGGTTGTGATTTAAGGTACGCTTTAACGTTATATGTCAGGGTATTTGAATCACCGGACTTTATGGGATCAGTAAAAATGAAAGCAAGGTTTGCGTTTTTCAAGACATCGGGTAAAACCGTGTCAGGTGTCCCAATGAGTACATCGAGGGTCCATTTTGGTGATGGAAAAATGTTGGCTGTTTTTTTCAGGATTTTTTCATTCAGGATTTCAAAAACAATGGCCTTTTCCTTTTCCAGGGCTTCATTGTATGTTAGATCTCCGGGAAAAGGCCCCGGATCGCCATGAGGAGGATAATATCCAAACTCAGCGGTTTCTATGGGGTAAACAAACCGGGCTGTTTTCTTAAGATTTTCTGCCAGGTCGATTCCACTATCAATCAGTGATTCTGCATTGTCTACTGCTTGTAATATTATCAGTATTTCATTCATTTTACCAGTTTTTTCTTTTCCTTTTCAGAGGCAAATCGTGTACAATGAATCACCGTAATATAAAACAGGTTTTAACTATGTTTTGATTTTCAATTTATTATACCACTAAACAGGAGTTTTTACCCGCTGTTTTTAAATATTTCCTTGTTCGTGGTTGTATATTTTTGTAAAAGTATATTCACATTTATGTAGAATATTTTACTCAAAAAAAGAAGGCCTCTGCCATTCAGTCGATGATATTCCTTTATGAATACCATGTTGCTGTTTTGACACAGACCTTCCAGCTTATGGAAACCTAAAGCCTTATGTGCTTTATATGTCCAGTTTACATTCCAAAGGCATAATATCGCTTTTCACTATCGCCTTCGTAATATCCTTCAAGCATAACACCGCCTTTTCTGTCTTTGAGTTCCTGAAGCAACTCATCAACAGTGGTAACGGATTTATTATTTATGCCGGTTATGATAAATCCTTCCCTGATTTTTGTCTGCCTCGACAATTCACCTGTGCGCAGGTCGGTAATTTTCACACCTCCTTCAACGTTGAGTTTATCAGCCAGCTTTTTATCAATGGTTTCGAATCGTGCACCAATTGCAGATTCCAGCTTACCCAGAGCCGGATTTACTTTTTCAGTTGTACCCTGGCGGTTATGTAATTCAACCTTATAGTCTTTTACTTTGCCATTGCGGTGAATGGTTACTGTAACCTCATCTCCCGGACGATTTCGTGCAATCAATTCCTGCAATTCGCTGGCTGCTTTTACGGGCTGATCATTTACGGCAATAACCACATCACCAGACTTAATACCAGCCATATCGGCAGCGCTTTCAGCCAATACACTGTCAATATAAACACCTTTTGTAATGTTAATATCCAGTTCACTGGCCAGGTTGCCATCAAGGTTTCGGATGGTAACGCCAAGATAACCACGTTGAACTGTACCGTATTCAAACAAATCTTCAACTACCTTTTTTACAATATTGGAAGGTACAGCGAAACCATAACCACTGTATGCGCCTGTTGGGCTTGCAATAGCGGTGTTAATACCAATAACTCCACCCTGAAGGTTTACAAGTGCACCCCCACTGTTGCCGGGATTAATGGCTGCATCGGTCTGAATGAACGACTCAATAGCATGTTGCCCTGGCAGTATATTAATGCTTCGTGCCTTGGCACTTACAATACCGGCAGTTACGGTTGAAGTAAGGTCAAAAGGGTTACCTACTGCCAACACCCACTCACCAATTCGCACATCATCAGAGTTGACCAGTGGCAATGAAGGCAGATCCGAGGCATTAATTCTAATCAAAGCCAAATCGGTGGACGGATCAGTACCGATAATTTTTGCTTTAAACGTTCTGTTATCGGTTAAGGTCACTTCAATATCATCTGCCTTGGCAATCACATGGTTGTTGGTAATAATGTGGCCTTCGCTATCGATAATCACACCGGAGCCTGTACCCATCCGTATCCTTGGCTCCTGATTTTGGGGGCCTTGCTGGGGACCAAAGTGACGGAAAAATTCATCACCGAAAAACTCCCTGAACGGATCAGGTATTTGTTGTTGCTGTCGCTGTGTCATATCAACTGTCTCTGTTGACCTGATATTGACAACAGCATCGGTCACCCGCTCTGAAATGGTGGTAAAATCCAAGGGAACCATTTCACCTTCTGCATTTTCCGTATAAAGCACACCTCGTGCTACCGAATCATTGACATGTTCAATGCGAAGCGTTTTGCCCGGAAAGACACCCACCATATATAATAACCCAACTGTTAGTAAACTACCTATAACAGCCGATGTTATTAGTGTTGCATATTTTTTCATTTGTATCCTCCTAAAGATTATTATTTTTTTCATTTGACGGTGTCAAAAATCATTCATTTGTCTCTTAAAATCTTCTAAAAAGAGTTAAGAAACGTTAATTTTATATTTAATATTTATTCATAAGCTTTTTTAGCCTGACTGATAGCGATGGAAATAGCCCTTCCTTCTTCCATTTGTTTCTCATCAAGCAATTTATTAGCAATCTCAATGGCTTTATTACGCACTTGTTCATCAAGATTTTTCATTGCTTCGGGGTAATCGGTTTTTGTCCAAGCCATGATGTTTGCGTTTTTGTTATACATAATTTTGGTTTTTCTTGGCAGCGAACCGAACAATCTGGCATGTTTCCTGTCAAATTGGTAAATATCCTTTCTAAAATTCAATTTTTCGTGCTCATCAATCCACGCTGTGTAATATGTAAAATATATTGGAATGGTTCTATTTAAATTAACCCTGATTGTGGAATCTGAATCGATAATATGCCGGATACTGTCTGAATCTACATCTGAATGACTTAATAGATTTTCAGCCAAAACGAAAGGTTTTTCCAACCTGATGCACCCATGACTAAAATCCCTTTCAGAATAGGTAAAGAGATGATCTTTTGGTGTGTCATGGAGGTATATGGCATTTTTATTCCGAAAAATAAACTTGACTTTTCCCAATGCATTATTATCACCAGGCAATTGCACTATGCGATAAGGAAAATAATCCTTGCTCAGCGTATCCCAATTTATTTTATTTGTTGGCACAGGTTTACCAGTGGGGGTAGACCTGGGACGGACCTCATAATTATTTCGGCTTAGGAATTGGGTGTCCGTTTTTATTTTTGGCAACAGTTCATTGATAGCGATGCTGTCCGGAACAAACCAGTTTGGATTGAAAACAATATAGTCCAGGGTATCTTTTAAGACCGGTGTATAATCCTCCTCACTACCAACGATGATGCGCATCTGGTTTTCAAGTGTTTTATTTTTAAAATACTTAAGTTTAAATGCAGGAATATTAATTGATATATACTCTTCAGGCATAAAATCTTCCCTCCATCTATACCTATCCAGGTTGACAAGTATTTGATTTATCCGCTCATCAATGGGTATGTTCATTTCAGCCATGGTTTGTTTACCCACAATTCCATCGACAACCAACCCGTGCCGCTTTTGAAATTGTTTTACAGCGTGGTTTAGACTAAGATCGAAAATATTTTCTGCCTCATTCTCCTGTTCAGTTGCCACATAATCACCTGTAGCTTTAAGGTAATGTTTTATTTTTTTAATATACCGGCCAGTGTCACCTGGTGAAACAGTAGGTCCATAACCCGGATACGGCCAATCTCCAGTTTGTTTTTTTTGTTGTAAATTATTTAATGACTTTTTAAGTTTTACATATTGAACGTGGTCGGGTTCTAATTTGTGCAAGGTTGCTAAAATATTCTCATTAACAACACCCTGGTATAATTGGTTTTCAATATTTTCGGATTTATACCAGTGTTCCCAGTCCTTTTCGACCAGTTTGGGATTAACCGTTCCATGTGCCAAATCGTATCCCAACAAAAAATATGCGTAGGTAAGCATAATATCTAACCGTACCATGGATATCCTTGGGATATAATTTTCTTTACGCAAAGTATTTATGGTATTGTTATATGCATGAATATTTATCCACCCATAATCATTCGGATTTAACCCTTTCTCTTCAACATCATTTATAAATTCGACGAGCATTTTACCCTTGAAATTCAAACCATTGGTTGTTACCCAAACCGTACGCATGCTATTTTTTTGATAGAATTTTTCAATTGCTGTGCTCCAAAATGCTGAACTTAAATGGATAGCATAATCATACACAGGTAGCGGTTGGGCAACATGCTTTAAATCCACAACAGAATCGCTCAATGCGACTCTGTTATGGTATGATGTTTCATTCATTCTTAAAGAAGTACACCCAAGCATGAATAAAAAAACACCAAAAAAAAATATTGATGCCAGGCTAATCCGCATCTACCTAAACCCTCTGAATAATCCGACAATAAGACTTATTACAAGCAATACCACGAAAATGTAAAACAATATTTTGGCAATTGAAGCAGCTCCTGCTGCTATACCACCAAATCCAAAAAGTGCTGCTACTAAAGCTATGACCAAAAAAATTATAATCCAACGTAACATAATTTTGTGTTTTTTTGATTAATAAAAACATTTAGAGAGTAATTATTTCTTCGTCTGAATATAGTACTGTGGGTTAAAAGGCAAACCCTAAATAAATCTGGATGGTACTGTTTCGGGCATCACCCAGCAAGTCCTCGGTAAATTCACCATCCTTAGCCACCGGACGTAAGCCCATATCATAATTAAACCCAATAGTTACCGGATCAAGGTAAAATCCTAACCCGCCCGAAAACCCATAATCAAGCGTGTTAAAGTTTTCCCTGTCAATTTCATCTTCATCATCTACATCAATAAACTCAAGAACTTCTGCCTGAGTTTCCATACTGGCATTAAGCAGATATCCTATTCTGGGTCCCAAATGAAAATCAAAATCTTCAGCCAGTTGAAAAACAAAATAAATGGGTACATCAATGTAATTTAGATTAAGTTTTGTATTTCCATCAGCTACATCAAACCCTAAAAATTCTTCGTTATAAACGGTTTTCACCCCCTTTGTGGAAAAGAGAATTTCAGGTTGTACACCAAATTGTTCTGTGAACATATTTTTCATCCAGAGACCCGCATGAAATCCTGGAATAATGTTGTTATCATCTGCTTCCTCAATGGTTAGCGACGATAAATTGAGCCCTCCTTTTATACCACCACTTCTTGATTGAGCGTTAAGCTCCACGCTTATGGTAAATACAAATACTATAGCTAATAACGTGGTTACTTTGTTATAATTTTTCATAATAATTGTTTTATTTTAGGTTAATTACTGAATTAAATATCACCGTCTTTGGCCGCATCCTTAAGTTCTTCATTAGCATAAATAGCAACTTCAACGCGCCTGTTTTGCTGACGGCCATGATCTGTTTTGTTTGTTGCCACGGGTTGTGACTCGCCATAACCCCTGGATATCAGCCTGCTTTTTCTTATTCCCAGCTCATTTAAATATTCTGCTACCTGATTTGCTCTTTGGATAGACAAATTCTGATTATACTTAGCGCTTCCAATATCGTCGGTATGCCCCTCTATTAGAATTTCAGTCTCATCATATTTATTGAGGGTCTCAGACATTTCCCTAAGATTTTCCCGGGCATTTGGGCGTAGCTGATAAGAATCAAAATCAAATAAAATCCCCGAATCAAACGTAATTCTAATACCTTCACCAACACGTTCAATTTCAGCATTTTCTAAATCTGCTTCCAATTCTTCAGCTTGCTTATCCATATAATTACCGATAAGCGCTCCGGCTGTACCGCCGATAACCGCACCTAATATAGCTCCTTTAGCTGTATTATCTGATTTACTACCAATGGCTCCGCCAATTGCTCCTCCGACGCCACTTCCGATAGCTCCTCCTTTCATGGTTTTAGAGGCATTACAACCAAAAACCAAACCCAGGATAACGACAAATCCTGTTGCTATAAACCAATTTCTATTTATTTTCGTCATCATTGTCTTATTTCAATAAATTATATTTTTCAAATAACCGATGATGAACAGAACTGTAAAGAACAGTTTCATCTTCCATCACAAAATCGAAACATGCAGAGTCTGCCATATAGTTAACATATTTATTACCATTGTCAGATTTCCTTTATGCCAAAAAAAGACATCAACAAATAAGTTACTGAATATCAAAACGTAGTGACAATTAATGATTGGATCAAACTAAAAACCGTAAACGATGATTCATACCAATAATTCCACAATGAGTAGAATAAAGTCAACAAAAGCAGAAAATAATTTCAGGCTAAAAAGGATAACCAATGGCAATACTAAGTACCATGTTTTTACGGCGCCATGCGGGATCGCTAAAATCCACCTCATCCAAAACCCATTTATCTCCCTCAAGGTATGGTTTGCGAAAGGGCACACCCAAATCAAAACGCAGCACAAAAAAGGATGCATCGATGCGAAGACCAGTACCCCCACTGACAGCAAGAAAATCAGCAAACGTGTTCCATCTGAAAATTGTACTTTCAGTATCAGAAGCTGATTCATAGTCGTAAACATTCCCAACATCAACAAAAAACGCCCCTTTTAAAAAACTGATAATGTTAAACCGGTATTCCAGGTTTGTTTCAAGCCTTATATCACCAGTATGCAGAATGTAACTTGCACGTGTGGAATCATCCTCGGGACTCAAGGCTCCCGGGCCAATGGTACGCGACTGGAAACCCCGAACACTGCTGGCACCACCAACATAGAACTGCCGGTTGTAAGGCAGAACGGCGGAGTTACCATACGGAATACCAAAATCTCCGCGAATGCGGTAAATTAAATTCGACTGATTATTAAAAGGCAGTGTAAACCTCAGATCACTGCGTAATAAAGCAAACTGAGAGTAATCAATACCAAGAAATTCCAATGGATCCTCTGGTGAAGGGTTTTCGTTGTTAATGATTTTTTGTAGTAAGCTAAATGAATTGCCGGCCAGTTCAATATTTGCATGAAAAAATGTTTTAATAAACCGGTCTTCAATGTTTCGGTTATTAAAAATATAGGAATAGCTTAATCCAAAAATAAACTTCTCCACATAGCTTTGCTGCACAAAGTAATCATTTTGCAATAAGGAATCAAAATCGTTGCTTATATCCGAAAGTTTTGAATAACTCAAGGATAGCAATTCCAGTTCATGACTTTTTGTTGCGGTTTCCTGCCAGGTAAAGCCATAGGAAGCATTAAGCCCGTTGAGTTCAAAAGTATTGACACGGTTAACAAAATCATAGCCGAGCTGGATATTGGTATTTGGCGTATACCGGTTGCCAAGCCATTTGTTTGCTGCCCTGAAAGGCCTTATAAACCTGGGCACATCATAATCCATTGTAGCACCATATTCATAGATACTGATATTCTCAGCATCCTGTGTTATCTCAAATTGAAAACCACCACTGAGGTCAAGAGCAAATTTTTCCGCGCCGCCTAAAAGGTTTCTGTCGGTGTAGGTGGCATGGAGGGATGGGCCGGTAAGATTATTTGAATTTGTAGTAGCCTGCAACTCAAGCCTTACCGACTTAGGAACAGCTACTTGCAAATCTATTATCACATTAAGCAAGCTATCACTCTTGCCTGCATTTTTGAAATCGATATTGGTAAAGGTGAATATACCCATTTGCACAAAATTATCAAGGGTTCCCTTGTAATCATTTTCATTATAAAGTTTTCCCTTTTCCAGAAAAATGGCATTTGCGATAACATCCGGATTAATCGATTTGGGATTATAGGATAATTGCATCCCTGATATAACAGTACTATCCATCGGTAAATTATAATTATCGTCAATGTCCACCCGGATTTCATTCAAATAATATTGTCTGGAAGCACGGTCAGGCATATTTTTTTCAAGCTGCAGATACAGATCGATGTTCTTTTCAGCATTATTACTATCTGCCTTAAAAATCAGATGATCAGGAATGAAGTAAAAATAGCCCAACTCTTTCAAGGAGTTGCTTATGCGTTGCAATTCTTCCTTTATTACCTCAATATTATATTCATCACCGGTTTCAAGTAATGAGAAAGTCCGCATGGAATCAATAGCGCTGGTTAATCTGTTGGTCGGTTTGGGATACGTAATGGTATCAATAGTATAGGCTGTTTTGGCCTTGATATTATAAACCACTTTTACTTTTTGTTCCCCAACCGAATCAATCTTTGAAGAAAGTGTGGAATTGAAATATCCTAAGTTGTACAGCCGGTTTTGCAACCGGTTTGTGTTCTGATTAATCTGTTCCGGATTGAAAATTACCGGTTTTTCACCCAGCTTGTTGCGCAGAAATCGCCGAATTCCACTGTCCTTTGCTGTATCACCTGCAAGGTTATACATCCATAGTTTTACCGGCATAAATCCTGCAAACTTCCGGTTCGGTTCCGGACTGATGTATTCTTTTAAATCTTTTTCCAGTGAATTGCTTTTTAGAAAACCTTTATCTTCAACGCTTACTTCAGCGCTTTTGAACAATGCCTCGTCTGGTGATAGCACCCTGGTTGTACTACAATTACTAAGAAACAGGGCCAGAATTATTATAGCACATGAATGAAACCATACATTTAGTCGAATTTGATTCATTTTATTCCTCTTGTTTATCTTTGGTTTCTGTTTCTTCATCATTATTACTTTCACCAAAAGGATTTAAATCTTTAAAAGAAGTAAAATCCCTGTTAAAAATAAGGGAAACCCCCGTGAGGTTGACCTCACCGGTTAATACATCTTCATACTCGGTTTTATTAAAACCTTTGGCGCGCCACCTGCCATCCGGAGTAATTTTGTATTCCACGGCAAAATCCCCGGCAGTACTTTGCAAGTCGGTTTGGCTTTCCTGTTCGTTTTCATTTATTCCGATGTTACCACCCACCTGCACTGACAATCGCTCATTAAAAAACGCTTTGGAAACATCCAGGCTGACCTCAGTAGTACCTGTTTCACCCTCCCGTTGTCTGTTGGCATAAGATTCCACATCAACATTTAAATCCACTCCTTGCAGGTATTGATTGGCAAAGCGGTTTAACTGACTCGACAAAATATTGCTGATGCTTGCCCTGGCAGTAGACTCAAACCTGTATCCTGAGGAAGAGGCTGCTCCCAGATCTTCAGAAAGAAAACTATTCATTATAAGCAGAGCAAAAACCTGTTTATTCAAGTCTGATTCATTCTGCCGCAGTTGATCCAGCCTAGCTCTTACCGCACTGTTAGCCTCTGTGGACGGTACTCTGATATCAAAGTCGATTTCGGGCTGAAACAAATCACCTTTTATATCCAGCAATACCCGGAAAGGCATGGGCTGACGGTAACTTTCCTGTTGCGGAGCTTCTGAACCGGTCATCATCAAGGCCTCAGGCGATGTTTCCACAAGGTAAACGGTAGTTATATTTGCTTCAGGATTAAGCATATCTCCTGTCCAGGTGAGGCTGCTTCCTTCCCGGATGTTAAATTCTTTTCGGATAACATCATAAAGAATAAGGGTATAACTACCTTCCGAAATTTCATATTGCCCCGATAATGAGGGGGTTGTAACAGGCGTCATATTAAAACCCAGATTACCTTTTCCCTGAATGGTTAGTTTTTCATTGGTAACCGGGTTTGTTATAACTGAAAATGAAGCCTCAGGGTCTGTACTGATATTTACTTTGAGCGATAAATCCAGGGCCTGATCCGATAGCATTGTATCCCTGTCAGAGACACTCAGGATAGGGTTTAAGGTGTCTTTCTCCTCTTGAATAAACTCCACAATGCCCTGCTCATTAACTGTAGCTTTTACAGTTTGAGGAACGATGTAGGTAAAATCCGTCTCTTCTTTAAAAGAAGTTTGCAGATCAACGGATGGTGACCGCAGGCTACCTTTAACAGAGCCATCAAAATCAGCCACTACCTTTCCATAAAAGTCCTGATCCGCAGACCTGGGTATGTTGAATAAATCAAAACTTGTGGCCTTGATTTTCAAATCAGTGGTTGGATTGCTGTAATCCTTAAAACCAACGACTCCGTTTATCTGTGCCTGATTGTTCCGGGCATCAGAGAATGTAAATTGGTCGAACCTGATGTTACGGTCATTAAATTGAATGGTTTGATCGTTAAAAACAAAGGTGGAACGAAAATCAGCCAGCGTAATGTTGGCTTCACGGAAAGTAATCGAACCATTGAAATCAGGTGTTGAAAGAGGCCCCCGCAATTCAACAGCACCATTGAGTATGGCTTCAATTTCACGGAACTGATCCTCCAAAAGAGGTTCAATATGTGCCAGATCAAAATTATCAAAGTTTGTGTTTAAAACCATTTTCGGTTGATCCGTCTGTAAATCATACATCTCACCATTCAGCACAAAAGCGCTATTTTCGTTAAAAAACCCACCATCAATGGTAATGGTATTTTCCCGGAGATTGTCGGCCTGAATCCCTATGCTGTCAAAAGCATGCCGTTGCATTAACTGGATGTTTGTTATGTTAATGTCCGATTCAAACACAGGAATGTCATTTACTGTGGTTAAAAGCAACCTGCCATCAATTATCCCTCTTACCCAACCTTTCTGCTGCTGTACCAGAGAAAACAAATTTTCTATTTGAAAATTACCGAACGATACATTAAACCCATCGCTTCCGGTAGTTTCCAGATAATGATTTTTAACCGAAAGATTTTGATTTCCTGACTGAAGCACAAAATCCCTGAATTCAACACCTCCCGTACTCAGTAAAATGGCATGATCAGCAGGTAGTTGAAACTCCTTGTAATTAAGCACCATCTTATGATTGTCGAAACGGATAGCTACAGAATCTTTTTTAATAAAACGTATGATACTGTTAATGATATACTTTTCAGCCTGTTCCAGATCAAACGACACCAGTTCAACTCGTCCTTCTTTGTCAATGATATCTCCACGAATGCTTAGAGTACTTAATGAGAAAGGTGGTGCCACAGCTTTTTGCAAACCCATCGTCACAAATGCACTATCCTTATCCAGATTGAGATGTATTTCAAAGGAATCAACGATGTTTTCATTATAGTTAACATACGGCACCCGAATATCAGAAGAAAGCACTGAATTCTCAGGCGAATATGATGCCTTCATGGTAATGGGTTCCATTTTCTCAATACCTGGTAGCAACACCTCACGGATTAGGGGAGTGGAAGGAATGGTAAGTCTAAATTCAAATTTTTTATCTTTATGTGAAATGCTGTGGCGGGCACTATCACTTAAGTGTTGTGCAATGCTGTTTTTAAGTATTTCAGGTACCTCCTCCAGTCCGGCTGTTCCTTTATAAGATGCTGATAATAATTCGGAATTAAGTTCCGCATGAACATGGTTTGGCCTATTATCAATGCTAAATCTTATGCTGTCGGTCGAGTGGGTTTTGCCGTTTCTAACAATTACCAAATCAGTAATTCTGGCATACCCATTCATATCGGAAGGATTAATTCCGGTTATATCTGTTTCTATAAAAGACCCCACCCTTATATCTTCTTTGGTTATATTCACAGCCTGCAGGTTTATCCCTTTTAAGTTTAGGGTTGAATGCACAGAAGGAAGGGTATCGGAAAGTTTAATCGTTCCATCAAAGGTCATTTTAAAGTTAGTATCATTCACTGCCAGGTTAGCCTTTAGCTCATCATCCTCAAACAGAGCATCTATGGTGAAAGGCTGATAAGTATACCCCAGGGCTTCCATGCTTCCTTTACTGATGGTGGTATTCACATATGGTCCTGTTACAGTATCGAGCGCAAATACAAGACTCTGGGAAAGGTTCAATCTTCCAATCGTATCCGGGTTTTTCAAGAAAGCACCCACATGCAACTGTTCCGTTGTAAGCTCACCATCATACCGGATTTGCTCGCTGCCACCACGTGTAATATTCCCTTGAAGCAAAAGATCGCCATAGCTTGTTTCCAACTTCACATTGGTCTTAAAATCACTTAATGCTCCGTTTAGCATGGCTGTAAGATTAATTTGATTGGGTAAGGACAATCCGGTTGGTATTGCAGTATCAGGCATAAAAGCTACATAATGTTTTTTTTCGCTCCTGAGGCTATCAAGTGACAGGTCGAACCACAGATTCTCGGTTGCTGGCAAGCCTGCAATTGTACCTTTCAAGGATGCAGTAGTAAGGTTATCCACCCCAATTCTCAGCTTTTTCAGGTGCAATGAATCGATTGATCCTGAAGCTGTAGATTCAAGACGCACAGTACGTAAAGCTGTATCGCGGCCCAAATAGAATTCATCAAAGCCAGGCACCAGTTTTTTTAAGTCACTTATGGCAATTACGGACGGTTCAATATTGATATCCAAAGGAATCCGGTATAGATTCTCTTTAATATAGTCTTTATGCGGATACGAGGCTGAGGTGGAAATACTCAGTTTGGAGGCTGGGGTTACAAATTCCGTATTTTTCAGCATCAAATCCGTATTGCTGAATTCGAAATTTGTTGTCAGTTGGGTTAACCTGAATCCTGATAAATCATAAAAAGAAAGATCTTCCAAAACAGCAGCAACCGTGTTTTTATTATATAAAACATCACTTGCTTCAAGGCTGATGGAGGCCAGTTTCGGTTCCATGTAAAAAGGTCTGGATGTTTTCACAGGATCTCCGGTATCAGGCAGGGAAAGATTAAATTCACCTGCTTTAACCTGTAAATCACTTACGGATATGTTCCATGGTTTTGATTCCGATTGATGGGCCGACTCCTGTGCATTCGCATCATCAATGTACTGATTCATATCTACTGAAAAATCATCCAGGTTGATGGAATGGACATCCACCAGTTGATTTTGAAAGCTGAAATCATTGGACTTAAGTGAAAGCTTATTGGCATTAAGAAACATATCCAGGCCAGGGATATTTAGAGAAACCTGCACATCTTTCAGGTCTATTTCATCATTCAGTCCAATCTCTAGTGGGGATTTTTCGTTATTGGATGTTGAAGGGGCTTCATTGACCTGCGAAGGGTTTTCATCCCTGGAAGTGAAAGAAAAATCAACTCCATCCATTGAAATATCCTGCACAACAATTTTTGAATCCTGAATTGATAAAGAATCATTTTTAAGGTTAAAGTCATTAAGATCAAGCTTAAAATATGTCTGATTCAAGCTGTCGGTAAAAACAAAATGAATATCAGTAAGTTGTAGCTGGCGCAAAAAAAAGTAAAAGGGTTCTTTTTCAGTGGTTGTTGTATCTTTTGGTTTTTCTGACTGAAATGCTGCGGGAATATAACTGAAATTAAATGTTGAATCATTAGGAGGACGTTTAAGGTAGGCTTTTACTCCTTCAAGCTCAACCCACCGCACATTGGCCTTTTTCCAGATAAGCGGAAACAGCGAAATCCTAACAGAAAACTGATCGGCAGAAAAAATGGTATCGTTTTGTTCATCTCCAAGGTATATTGTTTTTAGCCGAACAGCATTGGGCAGCACAATACTTACCTTATCCAGCGATGCATTTATCCCTTTATCTTCTTTAATCTTTGATATAACAACCTGTGCAATACGATTCTGAACCCAGGGAATTTGTAAAACAACTGTTAACAATATCAGAAAAGAAAAAATGATTACAATAACCGTTCTGATAATGTCAAAAGCCTTAGAATTGAAAATCTTTATATGTATTTTTTCCATCTGTTGTTCTCTAAAACTCTGACTTACTCATTTTAGCATTCCTCATAAAAATACTATAGTGTAAAAACCCTGCCAAAAGCCCCATTCCTCTCCATTTCATTGAAATATATTTATTATGGCGCAAAACAATCCTTATCTGTAGAAAAACATCTACATAATATGCATGCTTTTTGTTTCCCGGGTTTTTTCAACCCCAGCCAAAATAAGGCATTACACCAAACAGAAATCATGGCGTATTATTTGGAGTTATTGAATAATAAATTATGATTACTAAACAATTATTAGACAGGTTGCAAGGTTTCAGAAGCATTAAAGTCTATTTTTGGTGATTGTAAACATCTGAAAAACAAGGACCTGATTAAATATTATTCCAGTAAATGCGGTTAAAAGAACTAAAACCCGATAACCGAAAAAAAATTAATGTTTAAACAGAAAAAGAATTTTTTAATATGCACAAAAAGATAGGATTGTGGCGAATTACAAATATAGCAATATTAATTGCCCTTGGAATTGCCTTACTGTATTATGCCAAAGGCATACTGGTTCCGCTGGCACTGGCACTTTTTACTTCATTGCTGTTGTACCCGGTTTGCGACTGGCTTGAGAAAAAACATATACCCAGGATAATTGCCATTTTATTAACCTTCTTAGCCGTGATTGCGGTGATTGGTGGTATCGCATTTTTTTTCAGTACCCAGCTCATAGGACTTTTCGATAATCTCAGGGATTTTGGAAACAGACTTACAAACCTGTTCGAAAAAATCGTAACCTCCACAGATCAAATGTTGGCCGGTGTTAATTTAAACCTTAAAGATATTACTGATTCGGCCGAAGGATTTTTTTCTTCTCAGGGGCTTATCGAAAAAACCCTTTCATCAAGTACAGCATTTATTGCTTCCCTTGTATTAACTATTGTTTATACTTTCTTATTTCTTCTTTACCGTACATCTTTCAAGCGGTTTATTCTTTATCACTTCACCGAAGGCCCCATCCGATCGCAGGTTAGAAACGTAATAATAAACATCCAGCAAGTGGCAAAAAACTATTTTTACGGTTTATTTTTGATAATCCTGATTTTAGGCGCTTTAAACGGTACCGGGTTATGGTTAATCGGGCTTGACTATCCATTCCTGTTCGGTTATTTTGCAGCTTTTCTGGCAATAATTCCGTATATAGGGACTTTTATCGGTGGCTTAATTCCTACCACCTATGCCATCATTTATACTGATTCTCTCTGGACCCCCCTGATGGTTGTGGCGCTCTATTCCGGCATACAGGCACTGGAAGGCAATATCTTAACGCCGAAAATTGTAGGTTCAAAAGTAAGCATCAATCCACTTTTTGCCCTTATTGCTCTGATAACCGGAGGTTTTATGTGGGGAATTGCCGGAATGATACTGTTTATTCCATCGCTTGCTATTTTAAAGGTGATTTTTGATCAGGTAGATACTTTAAAACCTTATGGAGCTTTGTTAAGCAGTGACTTTGGAAATAAAAACAAACGGATATTTCAAAAAATAAGCAATAAATTCAGCCGTCCTTTCGAGAAAAAAACTGCTGCCGAAGATAAAAGTCCGACTCCTCCTGATGATGAAAAGCAGCATCCGGAGCACAAAATGGTACATAAGTAATTGTATTATTGACCTTTATTTTCTGCGATCTGTATCTGGGAAAACACAAACCGGACCAGTTCGTTTTCATGGAAAGGTTTAATAAATTTCCCATGAAACCCCAATTTTGTTAATTTATCTTCGGGCAGGTTTATTGCATTGGCCGTAAGCGCTACTACACGCATATTTCCATTTAAATGCCGAAGATGCTGTTCTTTTAAGGCAGACATAACCTCGTAACCACTGATGTCCGGCAGATTAATATCAAGAAGCAAAAGGTGATAGGCCTTTTCATTGATCTTGTTCAACCCCTCATTGCCGGTGTGGGCAACATCAACCACAAACCCATGATCTTTAAGAATTTGTTGTCCGAGCATAGCAATAAATTCATCATCGTCTACAATAAGTACAGACGTTTTTTCCGGCTCAATGGTACCATTGTCTTTGGTGATTTCAGGAGTAATTATCATTTTATCAGCAGTTTCGGGGGCTATTTTATATACAATGGAAAAAACAATTTCAGTACCTTCTGTTGGCTTACTGTATATGTCAATGGTACCACCATGCAAATCAATCAACTGCTTGCAAATGGAAAGGCCCAATCCTGTCCCTCCATACTTCCCGTAGCTTTCTTTATACGCCTGGCTGAATTCCTCAAAAATATACTTTGCCTTTTCATCGGGTATGCCTATTCCTGTATCGCGCACAAAAAACCTGAGACTTAGCTTATCGGTTTGCTCATCAGTCACATAAGCCCCGAATTCAACCCGTCCTTTGTCAGTAAATTTTATGGCATTGCCGATAAGATTAATCAAAATCTGCTTTAAGCGCTGGGGGTCACCTTCAACTATAGATTGAACATTGGCGTACAACCTGAAATCGAGTTTTTTTTCATCAGCTTTAAGCTTAAGAATTTCATACACATCCTCAAGGATATCCTGCATATTAAAAGGCACCTTATCCAGGGTAATTTTTTTTGCTTCCAGCCTGGAAAATGTTAAAATCTCATTTACCAGAAATAAAAGATGTTCACTGGATTTATAGATAATCTCTACAAATTCCTTATTGCTTTGATCTTTTAATTTTTTCTTTAACTGTTCAGCATACCCTATGATTGAGGTTAGTGGAGTACGTATTTCATGGCTCATGTTGGAAAGAAAACGTGACTTTAATTCGGCCAGTTTGGTGGCGCTGTTCTTTTCAATCACCAACGCATTTTTATGCTTTTCAATATGCTTTAAATCCCTGAATATAATGAAAATAAGAATGGTTATCAAAACCAGGGTAAGAATAATAACGCCACCGACAATTTTGGTTTCTTTCAAAAACTGACTGTCTGCCAGTTGCTTCTGCAACATCTCTCTTTGTTGGGCTATCTCAACGATGTTATCTACTGAAGTGCGGATTTCAGCAGTTAAAAGAAAATTTCGTTGAAACAACCGCTCTACCATTTTTTGTTGTTCTATGGATTGATCTTCCGATTTAAGCATCTCCTGACTTATGACATTTTCAAGTTCAGACATTTCAGTTATCAGGGTGAGGTATATAGAATCACGTGTAGCAAAGCTTGAATCAATGGCTGTATTAGTTTCAACGGTTCCTCTTAAACGTTGAAAAAATTGCCTGATTTTTCCGTGAGCGCCATCTTCAGTGACAGAATCAGGAATATGAGCAGTACGTTCTTTTTCGAGCTTTTGCCGCAAGCTGTCTACCCTGGCTAATATCTCAAAATACTCGCTGTGCATGGTGTCGCTTGCGTAATAATCAAACCAGGTATTAAACAGCTCATGCTTTTGGTCGATGAGTTTGGTCATTTCTATGAGGTTGTTCATAGAGGTTGAGTCAGTACCAAGCAAATAAGCCAAGCGCTTTATTTTAAGGTTAATTGAATCTTTGATGGCCTTATACTCATCAATATGTTTGGGGTTTCGTGTGGTGAAAAATTCCTTAAGCAATAACTCCTCTTCGTTAAGTAAATTTAATACCTCAAATAGCTCATTATTTAGTTCATCGGGTGTATCAATAACCTTAACAAGATCTTTTAATTGATTTAACGATCGAAACGAAACAATGCTGATTGCGAAGATTAATATAATGGTAATAACAAAACCAGCAATTACCCGGTGTTGCATAGGTTTGTGGCTATATTCACCACTGGTTTGTTCTGTTTTCTTGCGCATAA
>CAZZBU010000026.1:32290-33904 GCA_964652315.1 uncultured Bacteroidales bacterium | reverse complement strand
ACGCATCAACCCAAATAATGATTGTACCTGGTTACCAATTCAGGTTGGTGAATAAGCTGATCACCAATTTCCACATGCCCAAAAGCACTTTATTGTTATTAATTGCAGCTTTTGTTGGGAATGACTGGGGAAAAATCTATGCGTATGCCCTTGCTCAGGATTTTCGTTTTTTGAGTTATGGCGATAGCTCGTTACTTGAACGTAATTTGTAAAATTATGAAAGAAATAGTAACTTGTTATCCGAAAAATTAATGCTACTAACCTAACTTCCTTGATTATGAATAACAGCAGACGCCGATTCATCAGTAATTCGGCCAAAGTGGCTGCCGCCATGGGGCTGGCAGGACAATTCCCACAAAGCCTTTACGGACAATTGAACCGCCATGCCAATGATACCCTTGTTGTTGGCTTGATAGGCGCTAAAGGCATGGGCTTTGCGAACCTGAAGGCTTTTTTAAACGAACCCAATGTATCCTGTGCTGCCATTTGCGATGTAGATGCAAATGTACTGGAGGAAAGGGCGGCAGAAGTGGAAAAATTAACAGGTAAAAAACCGGATACGTACAAAGATTTCAGAACGCTCATCGACCGGAAAGATATTGATGCAGTCATCATTGGAACGCCGGACCACTGGCATTGCCTGCCCATGGTGTACGCCTGTGAGGCAGGAAAAGATGTTTATTGTGAAAAACCACTGGCCAATACCATTGAAGAGGCCAACCTGATGGTCAAAGCAGCCAGAAAATATGACCGGATAGTACAGGTAGGCCAATGGCAACGCAGCGACCCGCACTGGCAAAACGCTGTGGAATTTGTGCACTCCGGAAAACTTGGCCGGATAAGGACCGTAAAGGTATGGGCCTACATTGGTTGGATGAATAGACTACCGGTTCAGCCTGATCAGCCCGCACCGGAAGGGGTGGATTATAATATGTGGCTTGGTCCGGCGCCGGAGCGACCGTTTAATCCTAACCGGTTTCATTTTAATTTCCGCTGGTACTGGGATTATGCCGGTGGATTAATGACCGACTGGGGTGTCCATCTTCTGGATTATGCCTTGTATGGTATGCAAGCCTATACACCAAAATCAGTCATGTCATCTGGGGCAAAATATGCCTATCCTGACGATGCCATGCAAACACCCGATACCCAGCAGGCCATTTATGAGTTTGATGATTTTGGACTGATATGGGATCACACCATTGGGATTTATGGAGGTTCGTATGGACGTGAACATGGTGTGGCTTATATTGGTGAAAAAGGCACCCTGGTGGTTGACCGCAATGGCTGGGAAGTGATCCCGGAAACTGACCGGGATACTGCCCCCAAGATGGAACGGGTTGAGTTGCAGCCTGCATCGGGTAACGGTCTCGGATTGCATGTAAAAAACTTCATTGCCTCTGTAAAATCGCGTCAACTACCCAATGCTGATGTAGAAATTGGAGCGCATATTGCTAAGGTTGCCAACCTGGGGAATATAGCCTATAAAACAGGGAGAAAAGTATTTTGGAATCCGGAAACCAATACATTTGAAAATGATGCGGAGGCTACAGCGTTGGTAAAAGCAAATTACAGGGAGCCCTGGAAGCTGCCGAAGATATAGACCTGAGGTCA
>CAZZBU010000026.1:0-32190 GCA_964652315.1 uncultured Bacteroidales bacterium | reverse complement strand
TAAAAGCAAATTACAGGGAGCCCTGGAAGCTGCCGAAGATATAGACCTGAGGTCAATATCAGTCACCCTGTTACGCTCACAGAAAATCGCGGAAGAAGCTGCAAACAAAGGATCGGGTTTTATCCCTGCTTTTTAACAAATGGATAGATTTATGTGGAACTAAAATTACAACAATTCTTTCAGTTTTTTAACAAACCCATCGATATCCTCTTCAGTTGTGTCAAAGGAGGTCATCCAACGCACTTCCGACTTGTTTTCATCCCACATATAGAAGAAATAAGCGTCCTGCAGTGGCTCAATGATTTCAGGGGGGACAATGGCAAACACCCCATTTGCCTGAACCGCTTGCGTCACTTTTATTTGTGGAATCTTGGCTACTGATTCATACAGTTTGGCAGCCATCTTGTTGGCATGTGCCGCGCTTTTCTTCCACAAATCATCCTCAAAATAGGCCAGAAACTGGGCTGAAATATAGCGCATTTTTGATGCCAGCTGCATGGCCTGCTTTCTGAAAAATTTTACATCCGGCACCAATTCAGGCCTGAAATACACAATGGCCTCTCCGTACATCATGCCATTTTTTGTTCCTCCAAAGGACAGGATGTCTACACCGGCATTTTTGGTAAATTCAACAAATTCTTTGTTAAGAGCAACAGCTGCATTGGCAATACGGGCCCCATCCATGTGCAAAAACATAGTGTGTTCATGGGCCAAATCAGCAAGCGCCTTAATCTCATCTATTGTATACAGGGTTCCCATTTCTGTGACCTGGGTAATGGATATCATTCCGGGTTGGGAATGATGTTCAAAACCAAAACCATGTAAATGAGGTTTTACCAGCTCAGGAGTAAGCTTTCCATTGGTTGTTGGTATGGAAATAAGTTTACATCCTGAAAACTTTTCAGGAGCCCCGCATTCATCCACATTGATATGCGCCGTATCAGCACATACAACAGCATGAAACGGGCGTGTTGCTGAGGCAATGCTTATGGTATTGGCCCCGGTTCCGTTAAATACAAAAAACACTTCAGTATCCTCACCAAACCATTGTTTGAAATGCTTTTGAGCCTTGCGGGTTACTTCATCGTCTCCATAAGCAATCACATGTTCTTTATTCACTTCCATCATAGCCTGCAAGATGGACGGATGTACTCCTGAATTGTTATCACTCGCAAAACCTCTCATAAATATTCTTTTCTAGTATTTTTTGAATGACTATAAAAAAGTATTCCGGCGACAACATATAACGTAGCAGTGGCCAGGTTTACAATTATATCCGTAACGCTTGAAGGAATCAGCCAGGTGGTATATAAAAGCAATACACCGGAAAAGGAAAGAAACACCGTGTATAACATACTAAACAACCGCGTGGAAACCAAAAAAACAAAAAGAAAAAGAAGGGATAGTGCAAACAGGGTTTTACCTATGATGAGTGCTTTCATTTCAAACTGAAGCATGGACAGAATATTAATGGCCAGCATCTCCTGCTCCATTCCGGTAGTAACCTGATATTCATTAATTAAACCAAAGGTAGACAAATCAGCTGCAAGCGCTACTATAAAGGCCATGGCTGTAGCTAACATACCAAAACTGATAAAATGTCCCAGAATATTCCTGTATGTTCGCAGCATCAGATAATATATGGCAGAAATACCGACCAGGACAATAATTAACACAAATTTGCCAGCAACATTAATTATAAATAAATGCATGTTTTCAATAATGGCCGTTAATGAGGCAGTGACTTGAGTAATATCATTAATGGTTCTCGAGGAGGTCAATTGAATGACTATCCATACTAATCCTGCAAAAATAGTAAGAATTCCTCCGATTTTTTCAGCTTTATACTGTGTTTGCTCTTCCATAGGTTAAAGTAAAAAAAAAATGCACTGGTAAACCAGTGCAAGTATATAAAAATCCTTATAAAATAAGGCTTGATTTCGGAACAAACTCTTCCTGATTAGAGAAGGTTTAATAATTTGTATGAAATAATGTTCTTAATCAAATCCCTTTTTTAGATCATCAACCCATTCTTGTACACGCTCGTCGGTAAGCTTGTGCTGATTCTCAAGATCAATGGCAAGGCCCATAAATTTATCACCGCGAAGACCTTTTGAACGCTCAAAAGTATATCCTTCAGTGGAAGTCAGGCCTACGATTTTTCCACCTCGTTCTTCAAAGAATCTTCCAAGAATGCCAATTGCATCCACAAAATTCTCAGGATATCCTTTTTGGTCACCTAATCCAAAAAGAGCAAAATTTTTACCTTTAAAATCAAGGTCTTCAAGCGCTGGTAAAAACTCATCCCAATAATTGGGTAACTCTCCGTCGAACCAGGTGGGGGCACCCAGAATATAATTGGTGTATGCCATAAACGTATCCACATCAATATCTTCAAGGTTTACTGTCTCAATATCTTTACCATAAACCTCAGCAATCTTTTTTGCTACATGTGAGGTTTTTTTGGTATTGTAGCTATAAAATAATCCTGTTTTTGCCATCTTCTTCAATATTAATATTTATATAATTCATGTGCAGCTTCCAGAATCTTATCGGTATTGGGTAAAATCGCCTTTTCCAGTATCCGGTTAAAGCCAACCGGGGTAAAGGTTGAACCAACTCTTTTTACGGGCCCGTCAAGATATTCGAAAGCTTCCTCGGTAATGGTTGCAGCAACTTCACCACCAAAACCACTAAAAACTTTGTCTTCATGGACAATCATTGCTTTCCCTGTTTTCCTAACCGATTCAAGCACAGTTTCCGTATCCAGTGGCACAAGGGACCGCAAATCAATCACTTCAGCATCAATGCCATCAACAGCCAGTTTTTCAGCAGCCTCAAGGCACATGTGTGTGGTGTTACCATAGGTAATGATGCTCATATCCTTACCCTGGCGCCGGATACGGGCTTTGCCAAACGGCACTTCAAAATCATCAGGTATGGGTGTTGCAGCAATCGGTGCATTATACAGGGCCTTGGGCTCCATAAACACGGTCATGCCCTCAGAGCGTATGGCCACCCGCAGCAAGCCGGCTGCATCATCAGCAAACGAAGGATAAACCACCCTTACGCCTGGGAAGGTAGTCAGTGCTCCTTCAATGGTTTGTGAGTGATACAACCCACCACCAATATAACCCCCGGAGGCCAGACGTACCACGATATTCGGACTGAATTGCCCGTTGGTCCGCCAGTACTCATGGGTAGTTTCAACAAACTGCTCCATGGCAGGCCAGAAATAATCGGCAAATTCGGCCCCTTCAACAATCACACGGATGTTTTTATTGTAACGGACCATGCCATTGGCCGTACCCATGATAAAATCCTCAGCAATGGGCGCATTAAATACACGTTCGATGCCAAATTCCTGTTGCATGCCTTTTGACACATTAAAAATACCGCCCTTATCTTTGTTGGCGATATCCTGCCCCCAAAGGTAGGTATCGGGATTATGCCTGAATTCGGCTTTAAGGGTTTCATTCAATGCCTCAATGAGTTTTTTCTTTTGTCCCTCATGGGTATGTGTACCATCCGGGTATTTTTCAACCTTGATGGGCTCAGGAATCACAAA
Source organism: uncultured Bacteroidales bacterium (assembly GCA_964652315.1). Lineage (GTDB taxonomy): Bacteria > Bacteroidota > Bacteroidia > Bacteroidales > JAAAOM01 > CAZZBU01. The sequence continues at coordinate 28,622 of CAZZBU010000026.1, read as the reverse complement.
ATCGTGGATCGATTCCGGGGTTGGATCAGGAGCTTTCAAGCCTTCTTTATGTGCTGCTTTCACAATGTCTTTAACTTCTTTTTCAATGGCATCAAGCTCTTCCTGGGTAAACCTGTCATACCGAAGCAGCATGCGCCTGTACTTTGCCAGCGGATCATACTCCTGCACATAGTTCATTTCATAATCGTCGCGGTAAAGCTCGTGCCGGTCAGAATTGGAATGCGAATGCATACGTACACAATTAGCCTGCACAATACAGGGTTTCTGATTTTCCAGGGTCCAGCGTTTTGCTTCTTCCATGGCATTCATGGAATCAAACACATCTTTACCATTGCAATGTATGATGCGAAGATGTTTGAAACCGATAAAATTCTCTGCCACCTTCCGATTGGCAGTCTGGTCTTTTTTAGGCACTGAAATACCGTACCCGTTATCCTGAAATACAAAAATAACAGGGAGCTGCTCATTGGATGCACCGTTGATGGCCTCGTACACATATCCTTCGGAGACCGAACTTTCGCCCTGAGAGCTTATTGAAACTCCTTTACCTTTGTACCGCTTAATGGCGCGTGCAACACCAACTGCATGCAAGGTATGGTTGCCGGTACATGAGGAAACATTGTGAATATTCCACTCAGGCTTGGCAAAATGGTTTGACATGTGCCGGCCACTGCCTGCAACATCCGGGGCTTTTGAGATACCGTTGTATATGATTTCTTCGGCAGTCAATCCTGCCGATATATTAGTGAGCATGTCACGATAATAGGGAAATAGGTGATCGTGTTCCTTATCAAATACCTGCCCAATAGCCAGTTGAATGCCGTCATGGCCTGCATAAGGAGCATGATACGACCAACCAATGGCCTGTTTCAGGTAATTGGGTGCACGATTATCCAATGCCCGCCCAAGGGTCATCAGCCTGAACCATTTCTCAAGTAATTTTTTATCTGTTTTTTTTATTGAATATTTCTTTGGAATTTCCATAATCAATTGAATCTAAAAAGTAATTTATATTGTTCTGTTCACATCAAACCCTTCCAGGTAGTCCGCTACTTTACGAAGGAACGCACCTCCCAGGGCCCCGTCAACCACACGGTGATCGTAGGTCAGCGCAAGCATCATCTTATGGCGGATAGCAATCACATCACCTTCCGGGGTTTCAAGCACTGCTGGTTTCTTCTCAATGGTCCCCACCGCCATAATCGCCACCTGGGGCTGATTAATGATGGGAGTTCCGGTTACATTTCTGAACGTACCGAAGTTCGAAATTGAGAAGGTACCGCCCTGTATGTCATCGGGTGCTATTTTATTCTGTCGTGCCTGGTCAGCCAGGGTATTAATCTCGTGGGCCAGCCCAAGCAGGTTCTTTTGGTCGGCGTTTTTAACCACTGGTACAATCAGGTTTCCTGATGGCAATGCAACAGCAATACCCAGGTTTACATTTTTCCGCAGGATGATGTTATATCCATCAACCGAGGCATTAACCCCGGGATAATCCTTTAACCCTTTTGCTATCGCTTCAGCAAAAACAGGCATATAAGTCAACTTGATGCCTTCACGTTTCTGGAACGCATCTTTATGCTTATTCCTCCATTGCACAACGCCGGTAACATCTGCCTCTACGAAATTTGTAACATGAGGGGACACCTCTTTGGACATTACCATATGATCGGCAATTAAACGGCGCATGCGGTCCATTTCAACCACCTGGTCACCGGCTCCTGCACTGACCCTGGGGGCTTCATGTTTTAATGCAGCAGCCTTTGAAGGTGCCTGTGGTGCAGCAGGCTGTCTGGCAGCCTCAGTTTCAGCAGGTTTTCCTTCGCTCCGTTTCTCAAGGTAGGCCAGCAGGTCGTCTTTTTTAACCCTGCCGTTAATCCCTGTTCCCTTAATATTTTCAAGTTCTTCCAAAGGAATGTTTTCTTTATCGGCAATGTTTTTCACAACCGGTGAGTAAAACCGTTTTGCTGATGCATAGTCTTCTTTTTTAAATGTGCTGTCTTCCTTCACTGCTTGTTTTTCAGCTTCTGCTTCAGGAGATCCTTCACCTGCAGATTCTTCTGCCGGTTCTTCATCTCCTCCTTCACCTTCAAGATCAATTACGGCAATGATCTCGCCTACAGCAACCACTGCATCTTCTTCAAATAATATTTTTACAATTTTTCCATCAACCGGGGAAGGAATCTCTGAGTCAACCTTATCGGTAGCAATCTCCAGGATAGGATCTTCTTCCTCTACCGTGTCACCAACTTTTTTAAACCATTTGGTGATGGTTGCTTCCTGTACACTTTCTCCCAGTTTTGGCATGAGTAGATTAAAACTAGACATATCGTATTATTTTCATTTGTTTATTGTAATATTTATATTGTATAGAAATAAAAGCCCTTCTAAAACTTTTTCAACCATCATATATCAAAAATACCTGTTCCTGTGATTTAAAAACGATTTTTTATTAGCTAAGATTATCCAGGTTTATAATTCAGGTTGTATAACCGCTTCAATTAAATCACTGCTCCTGCCGGAATCCGAACAGGCATTTTAAATCTCGTCAAAATAACACATAATATACTGATTTTGTTTTAATCGTCGGGTAAATTTATTGTTATCAGTTTGTACCATCCTAATTTATTGGGTTTTGGAACGTGACAACCTTTTATAAAAACTGATATAGAATGGTAAAGGGAAGCTAAAATACCGTGATCTGAAGCCAGATGGTAGAAAGGATAGGCATGATGCTAAAAAGAAATCCTGTAGAGCAGTTGTGGCATCATACCAAAACCTTTGGTCTCAATATTCCCTGTTTCGCTGCTGTATTTGATATAAAAAGGATTTTCCCTGTTGGTAAGGTTCTGGATATCAATTGCAATTTCCTGTGTTGAATGACTACCCATCCATTTAAAACCAATCCTGAAATCAACTCTAAAATAATCGGGCAACTGTTTTGCAAAAGCCTGGCTGTGATCCAGAACCGTTGTACCAGCTTCGCGTGATGCCTGTATATTAATGGGAGTGTAACGCTGTCCGCCGGACCAATTGAGTTTTGCATCCAGTGCCAGTTTTTTAATGTACCGGGCATGCTCTTTCTGTCTTCCAATGTGAAATTCTTTTCCTCCCAGAAGATTAAAGACATAGTTTCCGCAAAATGCATTATCCCTGAGGATGCCATCGCTACCTTTGTATTTCGACTCATAGAGCGAAAGGGTTGATAAGAAATACATCCCGCGATCCATAAATCGCTCAACAGTTAATTCCAACCCATAATTATAACCTGTACCGTTATTTGAAAGTGGGCGTACATCATTGGCCATAGCCTCAAAGGTGGAAACATCATAAGATCCACGGTTTAAAAGTGAATAGGAACCGGGCTCTTTTTCCACCAGAGCATCAAAAATATGTTGATAATATCCTTCTGCCTTTAGCCGTATTTTGTTTACAAATATGTGATCATACCCTAGTACCAGATGGTGGCTCTTAGTAAAATTCAGATTCCGGTTTGGTTGTATATACATTCTGTCATGGCGCATTACTTTTTTTTGCCTTATTTCTATAGGAGGTACCTCAGAATGCAGGCCATAACCAAAACTTAATGTATGGCCGGGAAAAAATTCCCATTTAAGGCCCAACCGTGGTTCAAACGAATAGTAGTTTGTTTTTGCCTGCATATAGGCATTCACACCGGCAATAACCTTAAAATCATCTTGTAATTTATGTTTATACTGTACATACAGGTGGGGCAATATATGGTTTCCGTTATAATCACGCATTTTCCTGTAGGCTGAATAACCTGCATCGTAAATACTATCCAATAAAGAAAAATATTTCACTTCTGCATATACTCCTGCTCGAATTGATTTTTTGCTGTCGAATTTTTTATTGAGAAAAAACCTTGCTGCATACTGTGTTCTGGTAAAATCTGAATAATACTTTAGTATCGGGTTCCTGTTTATGGTACTTAGCGAATCGTATCGGTTATAATTCATAATTGTGGTAGCTGATAGGATTAATTTTGTGTAGGCCTTACTACCCAACAGGTATGAATGGGTAACCCCTACCACCCCCATATAATTCTCATTTAATATATTTATTTCAAAATCAGAATCGTAAGCCATTTGCTGTCGTTCCAGGGCAGTATCCCTTTCACTGTCAAACATTTTAATAAAACTTTTTCCTCCCAATCCAAAAACGGACAGGTTCCCTAATTTTCTTGAAGGAAAATGAAGCTTAAAAGTTAAATCCTGGTAGTTAAATTTCGCGTTACCCATCAAATCCATTCCAAAAAATTCCATGAGTGCATAATTGGTATACCTGTAATTAATCAGGTATGATGATTTTCTTTCCTTTTTTAAAGGTCCCTCAGCTCCAAATTCAACTCCAATCAGGCCTGTTTGTCCGATAAATTCATGTTTTTTATTATTGCCGTTACGCATATTCAAATCAAACACGCCGGAAATGGTATTTGCGTATTCTGCAGGAAAAGCACCGGTAATAAAATCAGAATTGGCTAATATATTATTGTTTAACATGCTCATGGTACCACCGGTAGTTCCCCCATCGCCATAATGATTAGGATTAGGAATATCAACACCTTCGAGCCTGAACAACACATTGGCCGGTGAATTTCCGCGGATAATAATCTCATTAAATGTTTCCACGCTTTGTTTTGCACCTGCAAAGTTCATCGCCATCCTGGAAACATCATTGAAAGCACCGGCATACCTTTTGGATTCTTCAATGGAAAATGTCCGTGCACTTATGGGGGCATAAGAGTTTATAGGGTCCTCTTTGTCGGTAAAGGCTTTTACTTCCACCTCTGCTATCTCAATGGAACTTTCAGCCATTTCAACATTAACAATTGTTTCTTTTCCCATGGTGACTTCGAGGTTTAAAATATGTACCGTTTCATAACCTACAAAGCTTACAGCAACTGATTTTCGTCCCACGGGTACTGTTTCAATAACAAATTCACCCTCCCCGTCAGTAATCGTACCAGTGCTGTAATTGTCATTGAAAATGGTAACGCTTGCAAATTCAATAGGATTGTGTGATTCTTTGTCTATTACCTTACCCCTCACTGTTTGATGGTATTGCTGAGCACAAAGCTTTCCCGTAAAAATAATAAACACTCCAAGTAAAAAGCCTTTTTTCATTGTCACTGATTTTTTATTGGTTTACATGTTCAAATATCAGAGAAACTTCAGCAGCAATCGTGTGAAAAAACAGAGCCGCACCAGAAAGCAAATGATGAAGGGCCCAGTTCCCTTATAATCTACACATTAGCTCATGGAAAATGTAACCCAAAACAGGTTCGCCTGGATTGGCAAACCAGATTTTGTTTATATTAATTGAAATTTGCCTTGAAATATGCCGATGGGGTTTTACCCATGGCTTTTTTGAAAAATGTATTAAAGGTTGTTTTGGAGTTAAAGCCACATTCATAAGCTAAGCCGAGTATGGTATAGTGCTTGTGTTTAGGTGATTTAGTTAAGTCCTGGAAATGTTGAAGCCGGTATGCATTGACATAATCATAAAAATTCTTTCCGATATATTCATTCAATATCTGAGAAAGCATATTATTAGACACACCAACTTTTTCAGAAAGATCAGAAAGGGTTAGTGTTGGATTCAAATATGGCTTTTCAACATGCATTACGTCCTTTAGTTTCTCTTGAACGGCTTTGGCCTGCTCGCTGGAAATTCCTGTTTTTTTATATTTTTTTGTAGGAATATCATGCGCCATTTTTTCATCCGAAACATTTAATTTCCTGATGAGACTGATAAATCTGGGGTGAGAATTTAAGTCATGCCAAAACTGCTCATTTTTAATAAACTGCAATGGTGCAACCCTGTTTTCTATCCCTTCCTCAAGGAAATCCAGGGCTTTTTGTTTGTTTCCAAGCAAAAACCAGAGTTGTGCCAGAAAAGGAGCACCAGAACTTGTATTTAACTGACTCGTGGTTGTTTCATCATGGAACAACCTCAAGTATTCCATGGTTTTTTCCTTATCTCCCATGCATGCGTAATAAAAACTTTTCAGGTGGTTTGGGGAGAGCGAGGTTTGAGGAATACCAGCAATTGTTTCAATGGTTTTCCAGGCCTCCTCATACCTTTCAGAGAGGCATAATGATTCCAGTTTCATTAAGTATTGGCCATCCCAAATGGGATTTATTGCGATGTTTTTATTAAGGAATTCAACTGCCTTTTCATATTCTCCTGTTAGGCGGTAAATATATCCAATAGAAGAATTGACTGTGTAATCAAATGGGTTCAGTCTTTCCGCCTGGAACAGGTTATCAAGCGACTCTTCGAATTTACCTAAGGCAGCCAGAATCAGTCCTTTTTGAATAAGGGCATCAGGAAAACTGGGTTTACCCGCAAGGGCTTTGTTCACGTTACTCAAGGCTAAAGCAAAGTTCCATTCTATCCAGAAATTCTTTCCAGCCATGATGCGATAAATGTCAGGGTACTGATCATTGATTTTGAAAACCTTGTGTGAATATTGTTCAATTTTTGAAAATGCTTCGAAAGGCTCCACAAAGCCGGTTGAACTCAGCCAGGTGTACATATCACACAGGCCGATGTATGCCTGGAGCAGGTTTGGATCAAGTTGAACGGCTCTTTCATAGTAATAAATTACCTCCTCACGGGTATCCAGGTCGAATTTGTTTTGCAGGTACTTACCCTTGAGATAATAGTCCAGGGCTTCTGTGTTTTCAATCACATGTCCGGCGTTTGGGGTAGCCCGCTCAATATCCCTGTTAACCTTATCTGCGATTATACCAGCAATTTCATCCTGAACAATAAAAATATCCTTTAACTCACGGTCCCACGTCTCTGCCCAAAGATGAAATCCATTTTCAGCCTGGGTCAACTGCGCTGTAATTCTGACAATATTATTCGATTTTCTGATACTACCCTCCAGAATCATAGCCACATTAAGCTGCCTTCCGATTTCTCTGACATCCATGTTTTTGTTTTTAAAAGCAAAAGAAGATGTGCGCGCAGTGACATGCAACCCATTCAACCTTGAAAGAGAGTTTAGTATTTCTTCTGAAATGCCGTCGCTAAAATACTCGTTCTCCTTGTCAGGACTCATATTTATAAAAGGCAAAACTGCTATGCTGTATTTTGATATCACTTATATCTGGTTTAGAGCAACAAATTTAATAAATCAAAGGAACCAAAAACATCAAACAAGTGTTTATTGCTACAAATATAGATTGGAAAGGCATTTTTCGTTTAAAACTGGCACAATATGGTTGCTTTCAGCAGAAATTTCCTAGTGATATGATGAATAGAACCACTGTATTTTTGGCCGTTGCTTTTGTACTCCTTTGGAACTCGGGGTTTATTGGGGCAGAATACGGACTTCCTTACACCGGGCCCTTTACGCTGCTTTTCTGGCGATACCTGGTGTTGACATTGGTTGTTTTCCTTTATTTGATTGTTAGAAGAAGATTTCACTGGGTTGGCTGGAGAATTGCTGCCGCGAATATGCTCATTGGTGTTTTGGCACATGGGGTTTGGCTGACTTGTGTGTTGCTTGCATTGGACAACCAGGTTCCTGCCGGAGTTGTGGCTTTGGTGGTGGCCCTGCAGCCTTTGCTTACAGGAGCCCTCTCCCCCATGGTTGTTGGGGAACGAACAACCACCTACCAATGGATTGGATTGGTTCTGGGATTCCTGGGCGTTTTTATAACCGTACTATTTCGCATTGATTTTGATAACTCCAGTTCTGTCTTTGGTTATCTTATCCCTTTAGGCTCTGTAATCGGCATCACCATAGCAAGCCTGATACAGCGGCAAATAGACATCAGAAACAGCAGCCGTAAACTGCCCATGGATTTAACCTTGTTTTATCAGAGTTTTGCCACAACCCTGGCATTAGCATTACCCGCGATATTCATAGAACAATTGTCAACCCAATGGGAGCCCGAATTTATTTATACCATGATTTGGCTTATTTTTGCTGTTTCATTGGGAGCTTATGCTTTAATGTGGATATTAATTGACCGCATCGAAGCCACACGTGTGGCCAGTTTCTTTTATCTTGGCCCACCAGTAACCATGGTGATGGCCTGGCTGATTTTTGATGATAAAGTCCAAACGATGGATATTACAGGGCTTGTCGTAGTTTTTATTGGGGTGATATTAACTCAGTATAACAATGAAAAATACCATTTCAAATCATAAAAAAATTACTTATCCAGCTCAATTACAATACGACAGTTTATCCTGCTTTTAACCGATATTTACACCGGAATTATCCAAAGTTTACAATATCAAGTCCTCTCATCCAAAAAATCAAAATAAAAAAACAAACTCCCGGAATAGATTTCCGATTTCTTATTAATTTAGTCATGTAAAATTGAACACATAACATCGATTGTAGTTTTAAAAACGAATAGCATATAATGAATACCTCATTTTAATTGTAAACCCAATGAAAAAACTCCTTAACGTAATTTTGATTGTAATCCTGGTAATCATGATTGCTTTATTCACGGCCCCATTGCTGTTTAAAGGCAAAATCATGGAAATTGCCAGAATACAGATTAACAACAGCATCAATGCCAAAGCTGAATTTGAAGACTTACGCATCTCCCTGCTTAAACGTTTTCCTTACCTCAGCGTGGAACTGATTGACCTGTCTGTAACCGGTAATGAACCTTTTGCCGGCGACACCCTGGTTGCTTTTGAATCCTTTGGTGTAGCTGCCGATCTGATAAGTGCCATAAAGGGTGAACAAATAAAAATCAAGTCCATTGTGCTTGACCAACCTGTAATAAACGGTATTGTCCTTGAAAACGGACGTGCCAACTGGGACATAGCCGTCGCAACCGAGGAAGTGGAAGAAGAACCTGAAGACACCACTGCTACAGAGATACCGGACATCAATATCCTGCTGAAAAAATTTCAGATAAAAGATGCCAACATCACCTATACTGATATGGAATCAGGCATGTCCGCTGATATCCGGAAGTTTAATTTTATCCTGACCGGCGATTTTTCAAAAGATTTCAGCACTTTGACAATCTCCTCGGGTATTGCCTCGCTAAATTTCATTATGGATAACACTACATACATTAAAAATGCACCCCTTGATCTGAACATGGCAATTGATGCTGATCTTGTAGAAAATATATTTACCCTCAAAAACAATACATTCACCATCAATGATCTTACCCTGGGTTGGGACGGCACCTTTAGCATACCGGAGGAAGCGCCCATGGATTTTGACCTAACCTATTACACCAAGGAAACGTCATTTAAAACCTTGTTGTCTATGGTACCGGCCATATATATGCATGATTTTTCGGATGTGCAAACAGCAGGCCAACTAAGCCTTGACGGCTATGTGAAAGGAAAGTATAGCGAGACCATCATGCCAAATGTAGGCCTGAACCTGGTAGTTTCAGATGCCAGCTTTAAATATCCTGACCTTCCGGAATCAGTTGAAAATATTGGCATTAATGTAGATGTGTTTTTTGATGGGCTTGAAAATGATAACAGCACGGTGGATGTTAATCGTTTTCACCTGGAGGTTGCAGAAAACCCGGTAGATCTGATGCTTAACATCCGTACTCCGGTTTCTGACATGCAGATAAACGGAAATCTCACCACAAAAATGGATTTGACCCGGTTTGCTGATGCCATTCCAATGGAAAATACAACGATTAAAGGACTGATCGAAGCCCGGTTAGACATGATGGGCAGCATGTCCATGATAGAGGAAGAACGTTATGAAGAATTTAAAGCCGACGGTTCCGTTACGGTTAACGACCTCATGTTTAGCAGTCCGGATATTCCACAGGCTTTTGCCATGAATCATGCCGAAATTTTGTTTTCACCCCGGTTTGTGGAAATTTCAACCCTTGAGGCCGGCATGGGAAAGAGCGATTTTCAATTTACCGGTAAACTTGAAAACTTTGTCCCTTATGCCCTCTCCGATGGCACATTGCAGGGCAGTTTTGTATTTACCTCAAACATACTGGATTTGAATGAGTTAATTACTTCAGATGACGAGGAACCTGTGGTTGAAGACACAACTGATGTGCCCATGAGCATCATTGAGGTGCCTGAGGACCTAGATCTTACGCTCTATTCAGATCTCAACACCATATATTTCGATAACATGGTCATTTCTGAGGCAAAAGGAACCATTGGCGTTCGAAACAACAGAATTATCCTGGATGATTTGGCACTGAACACCCTGGACGGAAGGATTGTACTTAATGGAGAATACAATACCCTGGATCCGGAGGCCCCTATAGTCGATTTTGATTTGGCAGTGCAGAGCATCGAAATTCCTGCGGCATATAAAACGTTCAATACCGTAGAAAAACTGGCGCCTGTGGCTCAAAATCTCAACGGTTCGGTTTCCGCATCCCTTGAATTTACAACATTTCTGGATTCTACCATGACACCCGTATACAATTCCATGGTTGGTGAAGGAAGTCTTTCTTCTAAAGAGATTAAAGTAGAGAAATCAAACACCCTGAATAAGCTTGCAAATACATTGAATACCAAAGCCTTCGAAAACCTCTCCATGAATGATTTGGATTTAAGTTTTGAAATCCGAAACGGAAGGGTTTACGTTGATCCTTTTGATATCAACCTGGGCAAAACTACCATGATTATCAGCGGTGATCAGGGCATTGATCAGACATTGAACTACAATTTAAACATTGTAATGCCCCGCTCGGGTATTGCTGATGCAGCATTTACGGGATTAACCTCGGCTGCTAATCTTTCGGGAATGAACCTCTCTCCATCAGACAATATCTCCCTGGATGTGGCTGTTGGAGGTACGTTTACTGACCCTACAGTTAAACCCAACCTCAAAAAAAGCGCAGCAAAATCTGTTGAAAACATAAAACAAGAAGCCATTAGTCAGGCAAAAGCTGAACTTGAAAAGAAAAAAGAAGAAGTAAAAGCTAAAGCCAGTGAGCAGGCTGAAAAAATTCTGGCAAAAGCAGAGCAAGAGGCTCAAAGAGTACAAAAGCTGGGTAAAGATGCGGCTGATGCCATTCGCAAAGAAGCCGATGAGAATGCGCAAAAACTTATTGATCAGGCAAATAACCCAATAGCCAAAAAAGCTGCAGAAGTAAGCGCAAAAAAAATCCGACAGGAGGCTGATAAAAAAGCTACTAAAGTAGAACAGGAAGCGGATGAAAAAGCTGGAACTATTTTAGAGAGGGCAAGGAAAGAAGCTGAACGATTGAAATAAAATGAAATAAAAAAACCGGCGGTTTCGCCGGTTTTTTTAAAATATAATGTCATCAAAAAATCTAAAATCTCTTTTCTGCAATTCTTGCTTTCTTACCGGTAAGGGCACGCAGATAAAAAATCCGTGAACGACGAACACGGCCTCTCTTATTTACATCAATTTGTTCAATAAAAGGCGAAGCCACAGGAAAAATTCGTTCAACACCAACATTACCAGACATCTTACGTACAGTGAATGTTGCCTCATGAGCGCTTCCTTTTCGCTGGATAACCACACCACGAAACTGCTGGATACGCTCCTTGTTTCCTTCTTTAATTTTATAATGTACAGTTATCGTATCTCCGCTTTGAAAGTCCGGTAATTTTTTCTCAACTGCAAATTCCTTTGCAACTACATCCATTAAGTTCATCGGTATAAATTTTTATATTTTCAAGCTGATTTTAAACAGAGCGCAATATTACAAAATAAATTTTACATAAAAACATTTTTAAGGCATTAATTCTTCTTCAAGATAATAAACAAATGGATAATACCGGATGAATAAATAATCCACAGAATCACAGGTATAAAATCCTCTGTATATGCCGGGATTGTTCAACTTACAAATTTCAATGCACTTCGTTTTTGAAATTTGAGTTTTACGAAACAGCCTGGCAGAATAGTGTAACAACTTTTCTGCCAGGCTGAACAATTAGTTATGCGTTATTAATGCGAATTATCCTCTCCGGGCAGTTCTTTCATCTGAAAATGCTCACCGCTTTGTTTTACCACCTGTTCATACCATTCTTCGGAATAGCCTGGTTGGGTTAACTTACCATCAACCTTTACATTCCCATCAATATATTTTACAAGCAGGGCCTGCCCAAGTTGATTCCAGCGTTGGGTAGTGTAATTACCCTGGGTAACAGAATAACGGGTTAAATATTCCTGGCAGGCGACAGGATCAGAATCATACAGTTGCTGTGCTCTTTTTTCAATTGCAGGTTGCATATCAATAAAAGCCAATTCCAGTTCGCGTTGTACCTCCTGAACATCTTCGATCATCATATTATACCTAAGGTATGCGAAGTTTGAAACAAAATTGAACACCCAGAAAGCAGAGTTCCATGTAAATTCATACAGGTTTCCGTTTCCTGCAGCAAATGTTTCGGGTACACTGGTAATGCCACAATACATAGGCACATAAACTGTGCTGTACGTATCATCCACCCCAAACCAAAGAACCCCCCCTATTGGGTTGGGCAGCCAATCGCGGGCCTGACTAACAAAAGAAAAACCGGTTTGCTGGGTAGAGATGGGGCGCTCATTGCAATATTTCACTCCGTCTACTTCCCAGGTTAACGGACTCCAGCGATAAGGCAGTCCAAAAGGTCCGGCACCAATATCTTTCGTCATGTCCCAATCCGTACCCTCGAAGTGGTCGCGCATCAGTTCCATTACATCATGCACGGAAAGTTTTTCATCCGGCTTTACCCATAGGGGCATAGGTTCTGCATCTTTTTCGCCTTTTACATAATCCATGGAAATGTTTTGTGATGCTGCAGCCCGGTTAAATACACTATAAACCCGTCCTTCGCAGAAACGCAAAGCTCCATAATCAAGGGGGGCATAAGCATCGGCGAAACTAAAATCCTTATCTTTTCCTTTATAGTACCCCATTTCTTTGGCAAAAGAGATAACATCTTCAGAATAAAGGCAGTTTTCAGGGTCATCCAAAGGAAACTGACGAATGCGGGCCTGATTGGCATGGGCACTAATGTATCCTTCAGGGATGCGACGGGCAACCCATACAGCACCTTTTTCGTGCATCCCTTTGCCTATCATTTCCATGATCCAAACTTCATTCGGATCAGCTATGGAGAATGATTCACCACTGCTATAATAACCATATTCTGATAATAATTCATCCATAACTTTAATGGCTTCACGTGCTGTTTTGGCCCGCTGTAAAGTAATATACATCAGGCTGCCATAGTCCATTTCGGCAGTGGTGTCGCGCAGTTCCGGACGGCCACCAAAGGTTGTTTCAGAAATGGTAAGCTGAAACTCATTCATATTGCCTACTACCCTGTAGGTATGGGGCACCTGCTTTATTTTACCAAGGTATTTTCCGGTATCCCATTCGTATATATCCAACATGGTACCTTCAGGATGATCAGCTGCCGGATAAAAATAAAGCTCACCATATAATTCAGGGGAGTCGGCTGCGTAAGTAACCATGGTGGAACCATCCCTGGATGCTCCTTTTGTGACCAGAATATTTGTACAGGCACGATTAATTTCAATTGTGGTAAACAGCAAAAGGTTAACAAAAACCAGAATCAAATACTTCTTCATTCTAGAAAAATTTAGTTTAACATTAATATTTTTGATAATCATATATCATCGCTCAGGTAATCTCAACGGTAAAAAATACATATTGTATGAAAGAACCCTCCAGAAATGTAAAAATGAATAAAAAACATGAAAACACATAAGGAGATTTATCATATTAAACCGAAAAATTCCGGCTTAAATATATTCAAAATGAATGGATATATATAAAATCTGTTAAATAATGACCCTAACCCCCAAAAAAATCGAGGGTAATTGTTAAAAATATCAAAAAATATCTTTCAATACCCTATAATTTTTAAGAATTATATTACATTTGTACCATAGTTCTTAACAATAATATAACAATCTGTTGATTTTAAAAAAACACAGTTTTCGTCAGTAGGTTGTATTTTTGTTTCAGAAAGATTTACAACAAGAACACAATTTGGTTAAATATCGTTTTAGTTCATAGTTTTTAGTTAGTAGTTAGTTTTAGTTAGTTAGTAAAAGAAAAAGGATGGTGCCAGCCATCCTTTTTTGATTTTTAAGTGATTTCATTGGAAAAACAGACACAGTGCTACTTCATCAGATCCACAAGTTTTTCGTAATCTTCATTATTTAATTTGTGGTTTAAACCGGTTACTTTGTTTTTCGATATATTCTCTATGAGGGCAGGAATTTTATCTTCAGTTATATTCACCTCTGAAAGCCTTACAGGCCCTTCAAACAATTGAAACATGTGTTCTGTTTCTGCAATAATCTCATCCACATCATTCAACCCAAACAATTGATTGCCCAGTTTTCTGATTCTTTCAGGAATCCGCGACTGTAATAGTTTTAACCATGCCGGGTATACAATGGAAAGGCTTGCCCCATGGGGTACATCATAAAGAAGGGACATGCTATGGCCCAGGTTATGCACCCCCCAATCTCCGGAAACCTTTCCATACCCGGTTAAACCATTCAGTGCATTGGTGGCGTCCCACATAATGTTGGCCCGGTATTCATAATTATCCGGTTCTTCAATTACTTTTGGCCCCCATTCCAATGCATCTTTTACAATGGCCTCAATAAACCGATCTGAAAGGGAACAATCACCGGCTCCAAAATAGATCTCAAAGCAGTGCGCTATCAAATCAATGACCCCGTAAGCAGTGTAATTCCTTGGAACCGAATAGGTAAACTGAGGATCCAAAAATGAATGTTTTGGGTACATCAAAGGATGCCGAAAACCGATTTTCTCCCGGGTTACATGATTCTGAACAACGGCAACATTGTTCATTTCTGTACCGGTTGCAGCCAATGTGAGTATGGCTATTACCGGCACTGCAGCCTGAACATCGGCTTTCCCTTTCATTACTGTCCAACCGGATTGATTATTTGCGATGGCCAGAGAAATGACTTTTGATGAATCAATAACACTGCCTCCGCCAAGAGCAACAATCACATCTACTTTTTTTGAACGGCCCAGTTCAGCAGCCTTATCCACATCATCAACAACAGGATTGGATTTAATGCCGCTGTATTCGTATACCTCAACTCTGGCAGAATCAAGTTTTTTTTTTACTTTATCATATATTCCTGCTTTTACTACCGAACCTTTCCCATAGAGGAACAACACCCTATTTCCCTGTTCTTGAACAGCTTCGGGTAAATCCTCAATTACATCCCGCCCAAAGTGTACTTTGGTTGGGATATACGCCACAAAATTCTCCATAATCAATAAATCATTTAAATTTCGTAAATAACTCCTCCAATGTTATCTTTTCTGGCTCCGGTAACTGTAGCCAGACAATTTACCTGATTGGTCAGCCTGAGCAAACCCAAATAAGCAAATATCAACGCTTCTTTGTAATCCACCAGGGTCTTATCAGGGATTACTATTTCAGCTTCAGCATGCGCTTGTATCAATTCCATTAAAAAAGTATTGTGGGCTCCTCCACCGGTAACCAGGCATTTTTTGTTTTTCCCAACCAGCTCCCTGCCTATAACAGAGGCAATATGTTGA
This sequence comes from uncultured Bacteroidales bacterium, assembly GCA_964652315.1. Classification (GTDB taxonomy): domain Bacteria; phylum Bacteroidota; class Bacteroidia; order Bacteroidales; family JAAAOM01; genus CAZZBU01. The sequence continues at coordinate 13,071 of CAZZBU010000026.1, read as the reverse complement.
TACACTGTATGCAGGATATCAGGTACATAAAAATATTTCTGGACGATAGGCGGTAAAAAGTATTTTTCAAACCATTCTTTACCCAAAGATTTTGGCCCTGGCCGTGTATAATACTCAAGGGTTTGAAGATGATCAAAAAGATCCGGTAAAAGCTTACCTGATCGTCCGATTTTACCTGCAGCATCAAAAGGCACCTCTTCTTTTGCTGCGAAGTAATTCAATGCCATATTTACAGGACAAATATCATAGGCCAATCGATCCGTATTTTTTTTAAATGAAATGTTGGCAAATCCTCCCAGGTTCAGCAGGTAATCATACCCTGAAAAAAGCTGCTCATCACCAATTGGCACCAAAGGGGCTCCCTGCCCGCCAAGCGCTACATCAAGGGTACGAAAATCCGAAATGGTTTTTATATTTGTTACCGCGGCAATGGATGCCCCTGAACCCAATTGAAAGGTATAATTTTTATCAGGCTGATGCATTAAGGTATGCCCATGAGAAGCAATGAATTCTGGTTGAAGTTTGGACCTTTTTAGAAATTCGTTGATCCTGGTTCCAATGTATTTTCCGTAATCATTATGCAATTCAATAAACCTCGAAGGCAGAAGATGATGAAATGTTGTAAGCCCTTTTTTCCATCGTTGCGGATAAGGATATGTCCTGGCATCCTGAATGGAGAAACTCCATTTCCTGTTCGCATAACGAAAAGCAATGCAGGCTATATCCAATCCATCAAGTGATGTACCTGACATAACACCTATTCCGGTATAACTTTCTTTCATAAACACGAATAATCTGAAGTATACATTATAAATAACAGGGAGGGGTGAAATTACAAAAATAAAGTGAAGGTATCGTCTGGTTCAATTGGTTCCAAAAAAAAAAAAAAGAAAAACCGCATTAATTTATGATCTTAAAAGCCCCTTTTACAAGGCCTAGAGTGTCAGGATGTTTGAGCTTCCCATAAACTCATGGAGTAAGGCTTGCTCTAGTACCCTATGAACATAGCTCTGATGTAACTAATGTTGAGCTCTTGATCGATATTAAATAAATTAATGCGATTTCCCTATCTTTTTAAAGAACGTTAATAAATTCAAGTATAAAGATACCATAAAAAACAGATAAATTCAAATAATTCTGATGTTTTTTAACATATTTTTTGGTTTTTTCTAAGATCCCTTTTACGTAGCATGGGTAAGGTAATTAAGCTGAAATATTTACAACAAACGTGCTTCTTTTATTGCGGAATATAAATGAATCCCCAATAAAAACAGCATGGCCACCCAAGAGCCAGTGTATCCGGGATGGCCATGTTTCATAAGCCATTTAAGTTCCGGAGGGAACTTCGGTTTGTTACATCAGCTTTCCACAGCATTTCCTGCCTTAAGCATTAATAATTCATTGGCTACGATTTCAGTAACATAGCGTTTTTGGCCATCCTGACCGTCATAGGAACGATAAATAAGCTTGCCTTCCAATGCAATCTGGTTACCTTTTTTCAGGTATTGTTCTGCAATATTGGCCAGGCCATCCCAGGCAACAACCTGATGCCATTGAGTGTCGGACACTTTTTTTCCATCACCGTTTTTGTAATGTTCTGTTGTAGCAAGAGAAAATTTTGCCACTTTCTTACCACTGCTCAATGATTTTACTTCAGGATCATTTCCCAGATTACCAATTAACTGTACGCGGTTTTTTAAATTATTCATAATTGTAATTTTTAATAAAACATTTAATTAAAATTTCCGGGAACAAAGGTGAGCAACCAACAAAAAATTAGTCGTTTAATAAACGTTTATTTACGTTTGTTATACGTTTAAAAACGTTTGTAAACGTTTACAAACGTTTTTTTTACTATCTTTCAGGCAAATAGCCATAAACCAAAAAAATCAGAGACATGAGTGAACGAATATGCCCCATCTGCCAGGAAGCCATCACCGGACGACGTGACAAAAAATTCTGCAGCGACCAATGCCGCAGTGATTTTTATAATCAGTTAAACAGTAGCAGCATTAGTTATGTAAGGAAAATAAATAACCTCCTGAGAAAAAACCGACGTATTTTAGCCGAATTAAATCCTGCTGGAAAGGCTAAAATTCAACGGGCTGAATTAATCGCCAAAGGATTCAATTTTAACTATTTTACCAACGTGTATAAAACCAAGCAGGGTAAACTGTATTATTTTTGTTATGATCAGGGTTACCTTCTGCTTGATAAAAACTGGATAGCTTTAGTGGTAAAAAAAGAATATATAAAATAACCTTAATTATTCCATTGGATACGATATATTAATCAGGCATGATATACGCCCTTCATATTCCATAACCTTGGTTCCTTTTTCTTTATGCTATGAAGGTGAAATTTTCTTAACTTATATTTTGTGGCATGAAAGGCAAGACATGGTGTTCCCATTCAACTATAAGATGACAGCAGGCCAAAGAAACTTTAGCTAATTGGCCATGCGCATTAAGTTTTTCAAATTACATTTGCAGATTATGACAGAATACTTTTAAATCTGAATGTTTTATTGGGAATGAATATTAGCGCAATGAAGATAGCATTACCAATCATATTTCTTTTTTTTAGCACATTTGCGGGAAAAGCCCAGTTATCCGGATGGTCAGATATTTACTTGTTGACATACAGGCCGGGAAATGAAATATATTCCATCTTTGGTCATTCTGCCATCCGGGTGCGTGATCCTATTAATAACATCGACCTGGTGTATAATTACGGCACTTTTGATTTTAACACAAACTATTTTATCCTGAAATTTATTAGGGGAAACCTGCAATATCAATTATCCCGGACTACATTCGAAGCTGCCATGCAGCAAATGGTATTTGAAAACCGCGCTGTTGTTGAGCAACAACTGAACCTGAACCATCACCAGCGCAATGAACTCTTCAACCGGCTGGAAAAAGCCTATTTGCCAGAAAACCGCTTCTATGTGTATCGTTTTTTCAACCGAAACTGTGCTACGCTTATCCGTGATGATGTAGAAGCGGTGTTGAACGATAGCTTGCTTTTTCAAAATAACAAAGCTTACCACACCTTCAGAAGGTATATTCACCAATATACCCATCACAAACCATGGCTTAAACTGGGTATTGATTTACTACTGAATAGCAAAGCAGACATTACCTGTGATGCCTCCCAAACCATGTTCCTGCCGGATTTTTTATCAAAACAAATAAGGGCAACTGAAATTGACCAAAAGAACATACCCGAAGGGCAACTCAGCGACAGGCCTATTGAAATCCTCGAACCGACCATTACCAGAAAAAAAGAATCTCTCAGGCCTTATCTTGTATTTTCATTGTTGCTGGTGGTTTTTCTGGGCATTAACATCACTTCACGCATACATGCCGGAATAAAATACAGGAGTAGACAGGGGGTTTTTGGAATAATCAGCGTGCTGGGACTTTTCATTTTATTCGTCTCTTCCATCACCCGGCATCCGGAATTATCAGGTAACCTGAACCTGATTTGGACACTGCCTGCTATTGGATTTTTCATTATACATGTCCTGAATCACAGGTTAAAAACTATAATAAAGCACCTGTTTTATTTGGTATATATCCTTCTACTGGTATTGCTGTTTTTATTTAACCATCAAATAAATCAATATATACCCACAGAGGTAATCCCTGTTTTTCTGATGCTTATAAGTGCTTCGCTGCTTGAAATGTTTCTCCCGGTTAAAAAAAATTAAGGCAGTATGCAGCACAAACAATGATAATCCGTCTTTATAATTGAAAAGAACAGATAAACATAAAAAAATAGAGTTACAGCAGGAATTAATTCAGCGTTGTAAGCGCAACGATCAACGGGCCCAGATAGCGATTTATAATCAGTATGTGAAAGCAATGCTCAACACATCTTACAGAATTGTTGGCAATGCAGCAACAGCTGAAGACATTGTTCAGGAAGCCTTTTTAGCAGCGTTCAGAAGAATAAAAACCTTCAAAGCCGAAGTTACCTTTGGAGCATGGATCAAGCGGATTGTAATAAACCATTCCATTGATTATTTAAGAAAAAGGCATCCTGATATTGAGTTAACAGAAACATACAAAGGACTGGAAGAACAAAAAGAGGAGGACAATGAAAACAGCGGCTTGGAGTATTCACCGAACGATATCAGAAAAGCCATTCAGCGGCTGCCAAAAGGATATCAACTGGTTTTAACCCTGTATTTGTTTGAAGGCTACGATCATGAAGAAATTGGTCAGATATTGAAAATTACACCCTCCACTTCACGATCGCAGTATACCAGGGCAAAGCAAAAGCTAAAAAATGAATTAAAAAAACACAGCAATGGACGCATTTGAAAATAACATAAAAAACAAAATGTCGGATTTTGACACACTCCATCCAGCTAATGGACATGAGAAACGCTTTCTTATAAAACTGCAAAGACAGCAGCAGCACGCCTTTACCAGACGAGTTGGACGCATTGCTGCCAGCATTGCTGTTATTCTGGCTTTAGGCGTGGTAAGCATTCAGCCACATCTTTTTCAGCAAGACAACACCATATCAGAGCTCACACTTGAGCAACAAGAGGCAGAGTGGTTTTATGAAAATGAATATGAAAACAAGCTCAATGAACTCATGTTGCTGCTCGATAAATTTAAAGATCAGAAACAAATCATTATAGCAGAGATACATCACATGGAGGCCATGTATGTTGTCATGAAAAAAGAGATTCAAAAAAACCCAAATGATCCAAGAGCGCTAAATGCTTTGATAAATCATTATCAGACCAAAATAGCTTTTATTGAACAGATTAATGAGCAGTTAAGCTCTATTGAAAATAATACATTAAAAAACAGGGCATATGAAAACGGAAACACATAGAATGATGAAGATGGCAATCCTTTTATTGGCTCTGGCATTAAGCGTAAATGTTTATGCCGATGAGAAAACAAAGGTTGTTGAAGAGACTTATAACGTCACCCGGTCAACAATACTGGAAGTAAACAACAAATTTGGCGACGTAGATGTCAAAAACTGGGATCGGGATGAAGCTTATATTAAAGTTACCATTACTGTTGAAGGCCATAATGCAGACCAGGCTTTAGAAATTCTTGAAGATATTGATGTGGGTTTTAGTGCAGCAGGCGACAGAATTGTAGCTACCACTGAATTTAGTAATAAACTTGACAAAGGAGGCTTTAACTGGTTGAAATCAGGCAGGTTCGAATATGATGTCCATTATGATATCATGGTTCCTGAATACATCAGCATGGAAGTCAATAACAAATATGGCGATGTGTTCATTAACAGGTTAAGCGGTCACTTTCAGTGTGATGTTAGCTATGGCAAAATTCAAATCAATGCCCTTGAACGAGGGGATCAGAAACCCCTTAACCTGATTAATCTGGCTTATGGCGGAGGAAACATTGAATCATTGGGATGGGGAAAAATTAGCATGAAATATTCTAACCTTGAAATTACCGAAGCCAAGGCATTGATTACGGTTACAAAATACTCCAAGCTCTTTATGGACGGGGCCAGCTCTTTAGTATCGGAGTCAAAATACGACACCTATAAGGTAGGTTCTCTGTCGAATTTTGTAGCGGCCGCTGCCTATTCCAATTTTAAATTCAAGGAAGTAAAAGAGCAGTTCCATATCGAATCAAAATATTCCAATGGACGCGTTGAATACGTTCCGCCGGCATTTGAACAGATAAACATTGAAAGCGCATATGGCAAATTCAATATTGGAATCGATCCATCAGCATCTTACATCCTGGAAGGTGAGGCCGATTACTCAAAGATTTATTATGTGGACGGACCATGGCGAATCCAACGCATAGAAAAAGGTACTTCTTTGGAGGTTGACGGCATTGTTGGTAAAGACGAAACAACAAGCTCAACTGTGGAAATTGAAACGCGGTACGGAGATGTTAATCTTTCTCTATAATATTTAAAAAATGCAGCAATAAAAAACCGGATAAAATACTATCCGGTTTTTTTGATCATACCTGCACACTGTTAGTAGCAACATGAAAAAATCCGTAAATATAAATACCTAATGAACAATAATTTATACAATCAACACAATTTTTCACAGAATTAACTCCACCTACAATTTAATTTAATACAAAAAAATTGAGTATCTTGTCGGGGCATACATGAGCAAGAAATTCGTTTTTTTTTCGATAATGGTTTTTAAACAAGATTTAAACCACCGTGGATAAAGACAGGGCCAACACGTATAAATCGAATGATAATACGATGGGAAATAAAAGCAAACAGGAAAAGAAAGAGGCAGATTTTCATTACAAACACCCAAATGAAAACACCCTGCAAATGCTTTTTGATTCCGCGGGGTATGGATTAATATTGTTCGATACAAAAGGAAATATCTTACAGATCAATAAAAACATCTGTAAAATTACCGGTTTTTCGTCGGATGAACTGGTTGGGATGAATTTTGAACAACTTTTAATTAATACATTGGGATATGAAAATCTGACTTTTCCCAAAGTGATTGAGCATTCCATACATACCAATAAATTTGAGCACCGGCTTAAACAAAAAGAAGGCCAACCTTTCTGGGGTAAAATAATCGTACATCCATACTATGAAAAGGACGAAGAGTTAATAGGCTATTATTTTCTCGTTGAGGATATTACGGATGAAAGAAGAAACAAAAAATTTTCAGCCATACTGTATGACATATCAAATGCAGTTAACCGGACAGATACCTCAGAAGAACTGATAGATGAGATTCAGGAAGCACTGAAGCTTTTCGGTAACACAGGAGAATACACCATCCTGCTAAACCACGAAAATTCACAGTCATCGTTTAAACAGGGATTATTGAATGAATATGAGTTACTTTCCTTAACCATCCAGTCTGGCACTTTGTCTGAGTATATTCTGAATAAAAAAAGCGCTGCATTGCTCACAAAAAAGAATATAGAAGAATTGGTAGGAAAAAGCATTATCTCCCCTGTTAGTTTTATACCCGAAGTCTGGTTGGGAATTCCACTGGTGTTTAAACAGGAATTAATAGGCATCCTGATCTGCCAGGATTACAAAAATAAAGATGCCTTTAAAAGGGAAGATATTGAACTATTCCGATCCATTTCGGGCCATATTGCACTTGCGATTGTAAGGAAAAAAGCGGAAGAACAAATAAAAATTGAAAAGACATATTTCCGCTATCTGTTTGAAAACGCCCCCGAGGCCATAGTCATTGCAGATAACAGGGGCAGAATAAAGAATGTAAATGCGGAATTCACCAGGATGTTTCGTTGGAGTCCTGCAGAAAGTATTGGAACAGATATTTCCATTCTTTTGCCAGACAGGTCTTATCACGAGGAATCGGTGGAGTTTATCAGCAACACTTTCAAAAACAGAAGGCAGTCCATAGAAAGCATCCGTAAACGCAAGGACGGAAAACTAATTGAAGTGTCTATACTTAGCACACCGGTTACTTTTGATGAGAACACCCGCATGGCATATTTTATTTTCCGTGACATCAGCTCGAGAAAAGAGTCGGAACGCAAGCTGAAAGAAGCCAAGGAATACGCAGAAGAAGCCGACAGGTTAAAATCGGCTTTTCTGGCAAACCTGTCGCACGAAATCCGCACCCCGCTCAACGCCATTGTAGGTTTTTCGGGCCTGCTGGCTTCCAGTCAATCATTAAATGCCCCACAAAAAGAAAAATATATCAACCACATCAACACAAGCTGTGACAGCCTGGTGCAGTTGATTGATAATCTGATTGATATATCAAAGATTGAAGCCAGTTACCGGGAAGTAAAAAAAGAAAATTTCAAGCTCGGAGATATTCTCAATGAGCTTATACAGATTTTTAATACCAAGATTAAAGAATCCAAGCCAGGTCAAATCTATCTAAAAAAAGACTATATTTCAGAAGAAATGCCAGTACTATTTACGGATAAAATAAGGGTAAGGCAGATTCTGTATTGTTTACTTGACAATGCTGTTAAATTCACGCTAAAAGGACATGTAAAACTCTCCGTGGACTATACTGATAAAAATGATATTAGTATATGTGTGACTGACACAGGCATCGGCATTGAAAAAGCCAATCAAAAAAAGATTTTTGAACGTTTTGTTAAAATTGAAGATCAGAAAAACATCCTTTTCCGGGGTACAGGAGTGGGACTTTACCTGGCCCAATCACTTGCCAGCGATATAAATGCAATGATAGAGGTGAATTCTGAACTCAATGCAGGATCGAAATTCATTCTTACCATCCCCAACTCCGATCGATCGGTGATGATAGCGGATCATACGGTAGGGGCCCCCCGAATAAAAAACACGGACAACCTTGCTGACAAGACAATCTTAATAGTTGAGGATACTCAATCAAACTATATTTATCTTGAAGCTGTGCTCAGCCATACAAAAGCCAATATCATCTGGGCCAAAACAGGAAAGCAGGCACTTGAGTACATTCAATCGGATAATAAAATCAACATTGTATTGCTCGACATCCAGCTGCCGGACTACGATGGATTTGACATCTGCCGGAGAATCAGGGAACAAAATATAAATACGCCAATCATTGCACAGACAGCCTATGCCCTTCAGGATGAGAACGAAAAAGCGCGTAAAATAGGATGCAATGATTACCTTGTAAAGCCCATCAAACCACAGATGCTGCTTGAATCCATTAAGCGGTTCATCATTTGATCCTATAAATCAAAATAGGGATGCACAGCAATAAAGGAAGGATTTGTAAGGACTTTCTTGTTGTATTCCAGTTGCCTGCGGGTATCAGCTTCCAGCACGGTCCCGTTTACCTCCCGTATAAGTGCATGACCGGCTGCGGTATCCCACTCCATGGTTGGTGCCAGGCGGGGGTAAATATGGGCTTCTCCTTCAGCAATCATGCAAAGCTTTAGAGCGCTTCCTCTTGAGATAAAATCCACCTCCCCGTGTTTATCCTTCAAAAACTGGACAAAAGCCTCTGTCTCAGGGGAGCTATGGGAACGGCTTCCAACCACGGTCACCCTTGCCGGCAATGCTTTATCAGGTAATGGAGTTGCAACCTCTGATGCATCTATATCTGATTGGATAAACCTCTTTACTTCATGAGTTGTAAAGCGGTAAGCGCCTGAACCGTGTCCGCCGGCATAATAGGTGCCTTGTGCAGGAACAGCCACCACCCCTAACACAGGGACACCAGATTCAATTAATGCAATATTCACCGTAAATTCACCGTTGCGCTTAATGAATTCCTTGGTACCGTCCAATGGGTCAACCAACCAAAACTGTTGCCAGTCAAGCCGGCCTTCGTAAGCAATATCTTTTCCTTCTTCACTAAGTATGGGGATGGAAGTTCCTTCAAGAAATTTTTTTATGGTATTATTGGAAGCCAAATCAGCCCGTGTCAAAGGAGAATTATCCTCTTTGTGAGTCACATCAAAATCATCTCCTTCATATATATCAAGGATAACACCCGAAGCATCCACTGCTGCTTTCAATGCCAGTTTTAGTAATTCTTTCATAATAAATAGTTAATTAAAAGTATAAGTACGCTAAAATTGCGACTGTTACAATCATATATATAATGGTAAGCGGGAACCCCACTCTAAAAAAGTCTTTAAAAGAATAGCCTCCAGGCCCATACACCATCAGGTTGGTCTGGTAACCAATCGGCGTCATAAAATTCGCTGCGCCTGCATAAGCCACTACAAGGATAAAAGGCTGTGGATTCAAACCCAGGTTGACCGCCATGGTAAGGGAAATGGGAAAAATTATGCCCACAGCAGCCTTGTTGGTAATGTATGCCGCTAAAAATGCTGTAATCAGGTAAATACCAAATAGCAATCCGATCTTGCCCATGGGCATAAATACAGCTATTAATACACTGGCTATCAACTCAGCAGCACCGGATTTAATCATAGCAGTACCAAGGGCCAGCGACATCACAATGATAATGCCGAGGTTATAATCCACGCCTTTAGGCAGCTCCTTTGCCGTAATAATTTTCAATGCCAGAGAGGCCAGAATGACAAATACCAGTCCCATAAACAGGGATATAACATGTAGTGCTGACAGGAGGATAGCCAGGAGCGTGCCTCCAAACAGCACGGCTACTTTATATCCTTCGAGCTTTTTAAAATCGCGAACTTTAGAGATAAAATAAAAATCGCTGGTTGTGGCTGAGCGGTTCAAAAAATCAATACCCGTGTATAGCAGTAGCACGTCACCAGCTTTCAGGGTTACCTGACCCAGCTTACCGGTTATTTTTTCTCCGTTACGGTGAACAGCTATCACAGCAGCATCAAATTTACTTCGGAAGTTTATTTGCTTTACTGTTTTATTGATTAAAGAAGAGTTTTGTGATATCACGATCTCGACAACCTCAGTCTGCCGTTTTTTCGACAACATACCCACCTCCGGTAAGCTTAGCCCACTGTTGCCGCTAATCAAATCAGCAATGGTTTCGGTATCGCCGGCAAAAATAAGAATATCATCCTTATTAAGAATCACATTGGGTGCCACAGCCGGGATACGAAATGATTCCCTCACGATTTCAAATAAATACAATCCCTTCAGATCACGTAAGCCGGCCTCCTCAATGGTTTTCCCAATCAGATAGGAGTTTTTATGCACACGGGCTTCAATAATGTACTCCCTTTTGTTATCTGTGAAGTCCTCAGTAGGGGCATTTTTACCAGGCAACAACCGGTCTCCGAAAAACAAAAGATAAAAAAAACCAACCACAATCATGGGAACACCCACATAGGCAAAATCGAAAATATTCAGGGCAGGCAGGTTTGGAATGATATTCTGATCCACAACCAGTCCGTTTACGATAAGGTTGGTTGAGGTCCCAATCAGCGTTGCCGTACCCCCCAGGATGGCTGCATACGAAAGGGGGATAAGAAATTTAGAGGGTTGAATACCCGTCCGTTTACACCAGCTGTTAACATAGGGCATCATAATGGCAACAAGTGGAGTATTGTTGAGAAAGGCTGAAAAGCTGGAGATAATAATTACCATCCGGCTTAAAAACCCCCGGTAGCTGCGTGCCGACCGGAAGAGATAATCAAAAGTGCTTTCCACCACGCCGGTCTTTTGAATGATATCACCGAGCAGAAGCAGCAGAATCACAACGGCAACCTGTTCGTTGGAAAAGCCTTCGAGGATTTCAGATGGGGTTAATATCTGGAATACACCCAACACACTTATTGCCAGCATAAATGTAAATGAAGCGCCCAGAATTTCATTGTACAGCGATACAAGAATAAAGATGAGCACCAGGAATACTATGATAAGGTCCAGCTGTATCATATTTCTATACAAGCCGAAAATAGGTATTTGTACTGGAAAATAAAAACACCCCTCATCGAAAATTTCACTGAACTGACGGATTTCATAAGAATACGGGGGTGAAAGTATTACTTTTATCACGAAAAATTGTTCTGAATAAATAATCCAAAGAATTATAAAACAAATATCAGCATGAGTAACCTGGGAGATCTTAAACCACAAACAGTCTGGCAATATTTTGAAAAGGTCCTAACCATTCCAAGACCTTCAAACAAGGAAGATAAAATCGTTGAATATCTTTTGGAATTCAGTAAGAAGCACGGACTGGAGGCTAAAAAAGACAAGGCAGGTAATGTGCTAATCAGCAAGCAGGCGCAGCCAGGTTTTGAACAACTAAAAACTGTAGTGCTGCAGTCGCACGTGGATATGGTATGTGAAAAGAATGCTGATATAACCCATGATTTTGAAAAGGATCCCATCCGGGCTAAAATTATAGACGGCTGGGTAAAGGCCGAGGGTACTACCCTGGGCGCTGATAATGGTATTGGCGTAGCAGCCCAACTGGCTGTTCTTGCATCAAAAGAAATTGCCCATGGCCCCCTGGAGTGTTTGTTTACTGTGGGAGAGGAAACCGGACTCACCGGGGCTTTCGGGTTGGAAGAAAACTTCTTCAGTGGTGAAATCCTTATCAATCTCGACTCAGAAGATGATGGTGAAGTGTTCATGGGATGTGCCGGTGGCGTGGATACGCTTGCATCCATCCGGTTTAACAAAAAACGGGTGCCCACCTACTCCACCGCTTATCAGATTAAGGTATCCGGCCTACAGGGCGGACATTCGGGTGATGACATTGAAAAAGAACTGGGCAACAGCATAAAAATCCTGACGCGTTTTCTTTGGATGGCCAGTAAAAAATATGGTATCCGCGTGGGAAAACTTACCGGGGGCAACCTGCGAAATGCAATACCCCGCGAAGCAGAAGCTGTGGTAACTGTCAAAGAAAACTTTGCTGAAAATTTCATCTGCCTGTTAGCCGGATTTACTGCCGAAATAAAAAATGAATATGTCATTTCCGATCCCAAAGTTACCATTGAATTTAAATCCTGTGCTTTGCCCAACTATGTGATCAATAAAAAAGCACAATTCCGTTTACTGAACAGCCTGCATGCCTGTCCACATGGTATTATTGCCATGAGCACACGCATGGATAACCTGGTGGAAACATCCACCAACCTGGCCGCAGTGAAAATGAATGATCATGAGTTTTTGGTTACCACCAGCCAGCGGAGCTCCATTGACAGCCGTAAGCAATATATTGCCAACACTGTGCGTGCTGTTTTTGAATCGGTGGATGCCGAAGTGAAACATACGGACGGATACCCCGGCTGGAAACCCAATACCGATTCTGAGATATTGCGAATTACAGAAAAGGCCTATCAGAAAGCAGTGGGTATTGATCCTGCGGTGAAGGCCATCCATGCCGGACTGGAGTGTGGTTTATTCTTATTAAAGTACCCCCACCTTGATATGGTTTCCATTGGGCCAACCATCAAAGGTGCACACTCACCTGACGAACGGATGGAGATTGCAACAGTAGCGCGTTTCTGGGATGCGCTGTTGGAGATTTTAAAGAATATACCGAAGAAGTAAGTAGGTAATTTTACCACAAAGGGTCACGAAGGTTTTTCGCAAAGGGACACGAAGTAATTTTGTAAAATGGTATTCCATCCCTTTGTGCCATCCTTTGTGTGCTACTATATAACTTTTTTTAAGTAGCACGCACACAAATAGTTTCAAGCCACTTTT
>CAZZBU010000025.1:4256-34049 GCA_964652315.1 uncultured Bacteroidales bacterium | reverse complement strand
CGTAACACCGGGTGATGTATTTAAAGTTACCGGCATAGAAAGCCTGGCTGTAAAAACCAATGAAGAAAGCCGGGTTTTTATGACACAGGTTCCTGAATCGCCGGGTTATCAGACCTATGCTAACACTCAGGCATAACCTCCTTGATGGCATGCCAGGTTGCTGTGGCAGTTTTTTCCCAACTATACTTCTGAGACTGCTCAAAGCCTTTTTTTATGAGTGATTTGGCGTAATCTGCATCAGTAAGTTTTAACATTCCATCTTTTATGGATTCAACAGAATAAGGATCCGCCAAATGAACTGCATTGCCCCCAACTTCGGGAAGGGAGCTGACATTGGAGGTAAGCACAGGCACCGCACATTTCATTGCTTCAAGCACCGGTATACCGAAGCCTTCATACAAGGGGACGTAAGTAAGTGCTTCAGCAGCTCCCATCAGTGAAGGCAACAGATCATCATCTACTCTTCCGGGCAGAATAATCCGTTTACCGTGGTTAAGCGTTTGAATGGTTTTACGCAATTCTTTCAATCCAAATTTATGATGCCCGGCAAGAATTAAGTGATAATCTTTTCCTGTTTCTTCAATAAATCGGTCAAAAGCGAGCACAAGGTTGTTTACATTTTTACGCGGCAGAATGGTTCCTACAAAGAAAAAGTAGGGTTTGCCGCGGCTGTATTGCCCCTGAATTTCTTTCTTAAGATCTTGATTCAGAGGTTTAAACTCATCAGAAGCACCATTGTATACCACATCAATCTTTTCTTCAGAGACATGATAGTGATGAGCAATATCACGCCTGGAATGCTCTGAAACAGTAATAATCCGCGTTGCCTTTTGGGCATACATCGGAAAAAATGTATTAAAAAACCAGGAAGTGAGTTTGGGCAGATCTCCGGGCCGGTGATAAAAATTTATATCATGAATGGCACTTATGGTAGGAATTTCCACATTCAGGGGAATATATCCGTCAGGGGAGAAAAAAACGTCGGCCTTATATTTTTTTAAAACACCCGGAATACCCACTTCAAACCAGTAGTACCAAAGAAACGGATGCCTGGCCGGAGGGGTAAGCACATGTGGGGTTACATTCGAACCGAAAATAAAATCGTTATGAAACCCCCGATCAAAAACAAAAATGAATTCATGTTGTGGATGGTTTTTTACCAAATGTTTGCAAACATGGTAGGTAAACCAACCGATGCCATCCATTTTATCCTTTATTAAAAACCGGGTATTTATTACAATACGCATGGTGTATCCTATAAAAAAACAAAGGTATAAAGGTAAGGAATGAATTTATCGGTGCAAGAAGGCCGGAAATAAAAAAAAGTGTAACAACCTGACAGGCCGATACACTTTTTCTGCACCAAAATAATAATGTAACATGGGTAAAATCATTACACCCTGTTTGCTGTTATTGTTATGGCAAGGCGCATAGTACTTTTAATATCCTCCGCTTCACCAACATCGGCTGTTTCGGCACCCCATTCCGATGGAGAAATAATTAACTGATTTGTCTCTGTTATTATTTTACCGTCAACCACCTTAATGCGTGCCGGAAATGTCACCTTCCTGGTTACACCCCGCAGGGTGAGTGTTGCTTCTACCTGATGAGTGGCTTCCAATTCATCAACAACCGTTGATTGATCTTCAGAAAGCGCTGAGACACTCAAAATTTCCAATTCTCCTTCCGGATAAGCATCCACATCAAAAAAATCTTGTGATTTTAACCGGTCAACCAATTGTTTTTCTTTCCCTGTTGTCTCAGGTTTGCCAGCCGAAACACTTTTGAGATCGAGTTTAAACGTTCCTCCCAGAATTTCACCTTCACCAAGCCCTAACTGGCCGCGGGCGAAATCAATGGTTCCAAAACTTTCCATATCGGCCTTATCAGCAAACCACTTCACATGACTTTCTGTTTTGTCGATCACATAATCTTTAGAAAGAATAATGTGTCTGTCCAGATTTGTAAGTTCAGGATCTGCAAGTTCTTTGCTGTTATTTTGCTCGGAGTTACAACCACTAAAAAACAAACCTGTTAGCAATGCAATCAAAAAGGCTGATAATCCAGGAATAAACACTCCACCTTTTTCTTTATTCTTTTTTAGGATTTTTATATTTTTCATAATACTGGAATTTACATTAAAAACAATTTTCCGATAACTACACTATCCTGTTGACGTACTAAGGGCAATTAATTCAATTCATTAAAAATAAAACAATAAATTGATAAAACGATGAACCTGATTTTGTTATGTCCCCCCAGCCATTTAAAAAGCAAAATCAGGAACAACAGTGCTATTTTTTTAAGTAACGAAAACTATACCAAAAAAGTATCGAATTCACTTAAAAATTAAATAATTAACCAGGTAAGCAATAAGAATTTCCATAAGCGCTGAAAAAAAATAACTTTGCACGATATTTTTTCATCAATGAAGCATATTGATCTTAGTAAAAAAGCCTGGCAATGGGCTACCCTTATTTTCCTTTCATTTATCTGGGGTAGCTCATTCATCCTTATGAAGAAGGGACTTGAATCGTACAGCAACATACAAGTTGCTGCATTTCGGATTCTTTTTGCATCATTGGTGCTGCTGCCCTTCTCGCTTAAAAACCTGAAAAAAATCCATAAAAAGAACCTGTTTCCGCTTCTGGTGGTTGGATTTATTGGCTCAGCGATACCTACAGCATTTTTTACCACTGCTCAAATGCACATAACAAGCTCCCTGGCCGGCATGCTAAATTCTCTGACACCTTTTTTTACACTTGTTGTGGGCATGACAGTGTATCGAACCCGTTTTAAATCACACAACATGCTAGGAATATTTTTAGGTCTGATTGGTGCACTGGTATTGCTTGGCATTAATCCGGTGAATGTAGTCTATTCCATCAACCATTATGCACTGCTGGTGGTTGCAGCAACACTTTGTTATGGTATTAATACCAATGAAGTGAAAAACCGTTTACCAGGCATGACATCCCTGGAAATAACCTCCCTGGCATTTTTATTTATTGGTCCGGTAGCACTTATATTTCTGCTTTTTTCAGATTTCTCATCTGCTCTGGCCACTTCTGATTACGGATTAAACTTGTTTTATTTATTTTTGCTGGCCTCTCTGGGAACCGCTTATGCCTTGTGGGTGTTTAATACCCTAATTCAGCATACCACATCGGTTTTTGCAGCTTCGGTGACATATATCATACCTGTTTTTGCTATTCTTTGGGGTATATTTGATGGAGAATTGGTTCAACCCGGACAATATCTTGGCATTTCCGCCATTCTATTTGGGGTATACCTTGTAAATAAAAAATAATATGATGTCCAACAAACAATTATATTTTTATTCTGCCTTGTCAGGATTGCTATTGGGCCTTGCCTATTTACCCGGCTCAACAGGAATATTCCTGTTTATTGGTTTTATTCCGTTGTTAACGGTTGAAGCACATTTAGCGCAAACACAAAAATCAGCAAAACACATTATCAAATTTGCCATTACAGCTTTCCTCATTTGGAATGCCTCTGCTACCTGGTGGATTTATCATGCGTCCTTCGCCGGAATGCTCATGGCTTTTCTGGTAAATACCTTTTTATTTACTGCTGTTTTTTGGTTTTTTCATTTCACACATAAAAAAACTAATCATGGTTTGGGGTATTTTGCCTTTATCGTATACTGGCTTACGTTTGAGCATTTTTACCTGAATGCTGAAATCTCATGGCCGTGGCTAACCCTGGGTTTTGGATTTGCCGAGGATATCAGGATTATTCAGTGGTATGAATTCACAGGTTCGCTGGGAGGATCCCTATGGGCGTTAATGGTTAATGTTTTGCTATTTAACTTTGCAAAACCAATCATATTTCAAGAAAAGAAGCCGTTACGCTGGCGCGAATCGTCTATTCCAGCGGTTGTGTTAATTGTACCGATAATTATATCAATAACAATATTCTCAGGATATACTGAAGAGGAAAATCCGGTGGAAATTGTTGTAGTGCAACCCAACATTGATCCTTACGAGAAGTTCGTGGCTGTAAGCAACGAAGAAGTTACCAGCATATTGATTAACCTGGCTGATTCACTGGCTGACGAAGATACGGATTACATTGTTGCACCGGAAACAGCTATAGTGAATAACATCTGGCTGCACATGCTCTGGCATTCAGAAGATATTCAACGCATCAAACAATTTGTAAGCAGGTACGACAGCCTGAAATATGTGGTTGGTATTATGAGCCGGGCCCTTTACGAATCGCCTCTGACGCCCACCGCCAACCCCCTTGGACAAACAGGGAAATATTATGACACCTTTAATTCGGCGATTCAGATTGATCAGACAGACAGCATTCAGGTGTACCATAAATCCCAGCTTGTGGTTGGTGTTGAAAAAATGCCCTATCCGGAATATCTTGGATTCTTAAAAAAAATCATGCTTCAGCTGGGGGGAACATTCCGTAGTCACGGCACACAGGAAAACAGGGCAAACCTGATTTCGCCCAATGGGAATTCCAGTGCAGCTCCGGTTATATGTTATGAATCCATCTTTGGTGAATATGTAACCGGGTACATAAAAAATGGTGCTTCCATAATCTTCATTATTACCAACGATGGTTGGTGGGCCGACACCCCGGGATATAAACAGCATAATGCCTATGCCAGGCTGCGCGCTATTGAAACCCGCCGGAGCATTGCCCGTTCAGCAAATACCGGCATTTCGTCCTTTATCAATCAACGGGGTGAAGTGTTACAGGCTATCGGCTGGTGGGAACGTGATGCAATAAAAGAAATATTAAACGAAAACCATAAACTGACCTTTTACACCCGGCATGGTGATTATATTGCGCGACTGGCGCGTTTTTTTGCCTTACTGGCAGTTGCAGCATTGATTGTGCGTATTATTCTAAACAAAAAAAGTATGTAAAATGCCTCCAAAAATTCTGGTAATAAGTAATTATAACGACACGATTGCTTCAAGGCCCGAAGCAGAATTATTCATAAAATTAAAAAAGCGTGGCATGGATGTGAACATCATGACACCTGACGGCAGCTATTATGCCAATGAATTTAAAAAACATGGTATCAGGGTCATTGACTATTATCCATCAAAAAAATACAGCCTGAAGTCGATGCGGATCATCCGAAACGAATTAGTTGAAGGAAAATACAATATCATTCACCTTTTCAGCAATAAAGCCACCTCAAACGGAATATGGGCTGCACGCAAACTGCCGGTGAAAATTGTGTTATACCGCGGGTATACCGGAAACATCCATTGGTGGAGCCCAAAAAGCTATTTAAAATACCTGAACCCCCGGATTGACAGGATTATGTGCATTGCTGAAGCCACACGGGATCTCATCCGGTCGAATCTTTTAAAAAATAAAGAAAAAGCCATCTGGATACGCAAAGGGCACAATCCGGAATGGTATAAAAACAAACCAAAAGCAGATTTATCAGAATTTGGCGTGAAAAAAGACGATATTGTATTTACCAATGTTTCGAACTTCAGGACTATGAAAGGGATAATCTATTTAATAAAAGCCCTGAATTACCTGCCTAAAAATCTGCCCTTGAAAATTTTGCTGATAGGCCGGAACATGAATGATAAAGCTATTTTAAATGAAATCAATCAGAGCCCTTATAAAAGCAACATTATCCTCACCGGATTTCGAAAAGATGCGCTTGAGCTTGTAAAAGCCAGTGATGTATTTGTGCTTCCCTCCATCAAAGGTGAAGCCATTACCAAGGCTGTTATTGAGGCCATGAGCCTTGGAGTTGCCCCGGTAATCACAAATATTCCGGGCAATAAGAACCTGGTTTTAGACAGGGAAAACGGATTGGTAATTAAAAAGAAAGATCCCAAAGCTTTGGCTGCCGCCATGCTTTTTCTTATAAATAATCCGGATGAAAGGGAAAAATTCGGACAAAAAGCAAAGGCATACATGGAAACTCATTTTAATCATGAACAGACTGTGGAACAAGTGTATGCCATGTATCATGAGCTTATTCCGGCTTAATGTGGTATTAGAATTCCCTTTTTCTACAACATCCGGCCCGGTCTTCCGTTTTTGATAATATAATTTATTTTTGCAGGTCAAATTTTAATCGTGGAGATACTAATGCGTAAGATATTTTTTTTAATTGCTTTAATTATTCTATTGCCCTCCTTACATGCTCAGACCCGAAACCGTATTCCTGCCGAAAAGCCCAAATTAATCATTGGGATTGTGGTTGATCAGATGCGCTATGATTATATTCAAAAATACTGGAATGATTTCGAAGACAACGGATTCAAACGATTAATCAACGAAGGCACTATTTGCAGGGATACCAGAGTAAATTATCTTTTCACGCAACCCGGTGTGGGTCATGCGACAGTGGCAACAGGTACTTACCCCTCCTATCATGGAATTGTGGGATTAAAATGGTATAATGACTTAACAAATGAGATTGTGCATTGTACAAAAGACACCGACTACAGTACCATTGGGGGTTCTTTTGAATCCGGGCAGCATTCCCCTCACAGACTAATGACTACAAGCTTTGCAGATGAACTCAGGCTGGCAAGCAATAAGCGTTCAAAAACCATTGGCATATCACTGGAGGCCGAAGAAGCTGTGCTTTCAGCTGGTCATACAGCCAATGGTGCGTATTGGTTTGATCAGGTTACCGGCAACTGGGTAAGCAGCAG
This sequence comes from uncultured Bacteroidales bacterium, assembly GCA_964652315.1. Lineage (GTDB taxonomy): Bacteria > Bacteroidota > Bacteroidia > Bacteroidales > JAAAOM01 > CAZZBU01. Next base: position 27,369 of record CAZZBU010000025.1, on the reverse strand, counting down.
TTTTTATATGGACTCGCTCCCGGTGTGGGTGGATGATTTTAACCTTAAAAGATTTCCGGACACCTACCTTGAACGCACTTGGAACCCGTTATTGCCCCTGGAGGCCTACGATGAGAGCAATAAAGCCAATGATAAATTTGAAAATGGCATAGCGAATAACACCAATTTTCCTTATGATCTTGAAAAACTCTCAAAAAATAATGGACGGCAAACCCGGTATGAATTAATCCATAAAACGCCTTTTGGTAATACTTATACAAAAGATTTTGCCATTGCTTCTATTGTCAACGAAGAATTAGGCACTGATGAATTCACTGATTATCTTACACTGAACTTTTCTGTAACAGAGCATATTGGTAAAAGTTTTGGGCCCACCTCCATTGAATTACAAGACATATACATAAGGCTCGATAAGGATTTGGCACATTTCTTAGATTTTGTGAACGATAATATTGGTAAGGAAAATGTGCTCATCTACCTTACTTCTGCCAATGGCGTTTCATACAGCCCGGATTTTTTGAAAGATGCCAGAATACCAGGTGGTCATTTCAACCACTACAGTGCCTTAACCCTGCTGAGAAGTTACCTCAATGCAGTCTATGGACAGGGCGAATGGGTGAAGTTTTATTTTCAGAACCAGGTATATCTCAACAGGAAGCTAATTGAGGACTCAGACCTTTCGCTGGAACAATTTCAGACAAGGGTAGCGCAGTTTTTGATTCAGTTTGAAGGGGTTGCAAATGCGGTGTCTTCAACTACCTTGCATACCAGAAATTACACCAAAGGGATTCTTGAAAAAATCCAAAACGGATTCAACCAGAAAAACTCAGGAGATGTCATCATCAACTTAAAGCCCGGCTGGATTGAAAAATCAGACCATGTAACAGGCAACAATTCAGCTTATGCTTATGATTCGCACGTACCCCTGATATGGTACGGATGGAAAATCAAACGGCAACGGATAAACCGGCAGCTCGAAATTACTGACATTGCTCCTACCCTGTCATCCTTCCTTGACATTGCTTACCCCGGGGCAACAATTGGCAGGCCGATACTTGAATTGATGGAATAAAAAAAAGGGAGCGTTGCCTTGCTCCCTTTTTTGGAAATTGCTTTTAACTAAACCCTATTATGAAAACCTGTTAACACCAATTTTTAAATGTTAACGTATTAATAATAACGGGCGAGAATCTCAGATGTTGTTTTAATTAGACCAAGGGCAGGATTATATTGACGAACAGTAATCATGATGCTGATGATTATTTTTTCATGATTTATTCCTGTAAAACAAAAAGTCCTTGTATTTTTACTGTTATTCAATTAATAGCACAACATTTCTTGAGGAGATATTCAGAATGAGCAAGATTCGCGTTGTTTTTTCAATTTTCATATTGGTTTTTTTTACGGCTAAGGCATTTAGTCAATCCACCCACTGGATAGTATTTAAAGATAAAGAGGGAGTAACATTCAATCCGTACGAATATTTTGATCAAAGGGCGCTGGAAAGAAGAATTATGCTTCACCTGCCCTTATTTACAGAATCGGATTTACCTGTTCGCAGGGACTATATTGAAAAGGTAAGTGCCATTGCCCCCCACACCGGAACAGTAAGCCGGTGGATGAATGCCATTGCTGTTACTGCCTCCCCTGCTGAACTTGAAAGTATTTCGGTGCTGGAATTTGTACATTCGGTTGTACCCATAACCCGGTTCATTAATCCTGCCGAAACAAGTCAGCCTGAGTTAGCTCCACTGACAGATGCTACAACTCACATCTCTCAGGAAGAACAAAAGTTACTTAAAAAACAAATCGAACGGATGCAGGGCAATTTATTCATTGAGGCCGGCATCAATGGAAAAGGAGTGCGAATTGCTGTTTTCGATAACGGCTTTCCGGGCGTTGATCAGGCACCGGCATTCAAACACCTCAGAGATAATAATCAGATTATTAAAACATTCGATTTTGTGAAGAATAATGAGAATGTATACGATGATTTAAGCCACGGCACCAAAGTACTGTCATGCATTGCCGGTATAATAGACGGCCAGCATATCGGCCTGGCCACTGGGGCCGAATTTTTACTTGCCCGTACCGAAGTTAAATCTGAGCGCTTCAAAGAAGAAGAATACTGGCTGGCTGCAGTGGAATGGGCAGATAAAAACGGAGCGGATATCATCAACAGTTCACTTGGCTACACCTATCACCGGTACTTTCCTACCGAAATGGACGGTAAAACCACCTTTGTAACCCATGCCGCTAACCTGGCTGCTTCCAAAGGCATCCTGGTCATCAATGCCATGGGCAACGATGGTGATAAAGACTGGGAAGTTCTGGGAGCTCCGGCTGATGCTGATAGTGTGTTATCAATCGGGGGCATTGATCCAGATACCGATTTTCATATCACTTTCAGTTCGTTTGGCCCAACTTATGACAAACGGACAAAACCCAACTTATCAGCCTTTGGGAAGGCAGTGGTCAGCGGTAAATCAAAAATAAAAACAGCTTTTGGCACATCTTTCTCAACCCCACTGATTACCGGATTTGCTGCCTGTGCATTGCAGTTGCGACCAAACCTGAGCAATATGGAATTATTCAGGGAACTTGAGAAATCCGGCCACCTGTATCCGTATTATGATTATGCGCATGGTTACGGCGTTCCACAGGCAGGTTATTTTTTACATGAAGTACACGAGGAACCTGAAGAGCAATTTATGGTGCTTAAAACCGGAAATACCTTATCAGTTATGGTACCCCAGAGTGATACTACTGATATTTCCGTAGATGAAGATGGCAGAAAACAATACCTATATTATAATATAAAAAACAGCGATGGAATCATCGAAAAATATGCCCTGGTATTGCCCTACCAGGAAAGGGTAATTGATTTCAGGATGGACGAATTCAACAAGGGACAAACACTTACCATCCATTATCAAGGGTATACACGTGAATTTAATTTTTAAGAAAATATTATGGCGCATTTTAGATTAATCATCTTGTTTCTGGTAATAATTTCGTTTAAAAACACTCCCCTGTACGGACAAACCACCGTGTTTGAAAAAGAAGTTACAGATAATCTTTTTAATAAGGAAAAAGGTCCGAACCTTAAAAAATTCAACCATTTTTATATGAATTTCGGGGGAATGGCTATGGATAATGATGGCGCACGGGTTCTTTATCATGCTTCAACAGCATTTTCAGCCGGATACCGTCATAAAAGAAAATTATTGCGGTTCTATTCACTGGGTTTTGACATAAGCATTCAACACTATAAATACCGCTTAAAACAAGAAAATGAAAAAACATTTCCTGATCCCATCCTTCATGACAGGGAAAAAATCATGGTAACAAATTCCACCCTTGAATTATATCACAGGGTTACCCTTGGAAAAACCGGGAACGCGATGGGTTTTTTTATTGACACAGGTGTATATGGTTCATGGAATTTTGGAAGACGGCATTGGTTCCGAAACACCTTTGAAAATACGGATGCAACCTATGAAATGCAAATAGTGGAAAATCGCAGGCTGAAATACATAAATCCGTTTGTTTATGGTGCAAAAACCCGCATCGGATATAACAAATTTGCAGTCTATGGTTCATACCAATTATCTGATATTACAGACGATGGTTATCCATTACCCGGCCTTCCTCCACTCTCGGTTGGAGTTGAGCTGAGTTTCTACTAATGTTTCAAAAACAGGAACAGCTTGAAAAATAAATTCATATCGAGCATTAGCCTTCTGGTTTTATTAAACATGCTGATAAAACCTGCGTATGTTTTTATCATTGAACCTGCTGTGCAAAATCGCGTGGGCAATATTGATTACGGATTTTACTTTTCCCTGTTCGGCTTTTCCTTCATTTTCAATACCATCCTCGACCTTGGAGTAACCCATTTCAACAACCGGGATATTGCAAGGCACCCTCAATTATTAACACGGTATTTCAACCGGATTATCGCACTGAAATTGGTTTTAAGTGGCATCTATGTGATTATGCTACTGGGTATCGGTTGGATTGCCGGTTACAGCTCCGAACAATTCAGGCTGTTATTTATTATCCTTATCAACCAAATCCTGGCATCCATCACCCTTTATTTGCGCTCCAATATCACAGCCCTTCACTTATTTAAGACCGACAGTGCCCTTTCTGTTGCTGATAAAATCCTGATGATAGGCATCTGCGCTACCATGCTCTGGACTGACCTGTTTGGTGAATTCACTGTGTACCACTTTGTGTTTGCCCAGACAGCCTCGTACCTGGTGACGGCAATTCTTGCCTTTACAATCGTAATCTTTAAACTTGAGCGCTTTTCAATAGCTTTTGACGTTGATTATTTCACCATTTTCCTCCGAAAAAGCTTTCCGTTTGCCCTTATGATTTTTCTTATGGCATCCTACAAATGGTTTGATTCTTTTATCATCGAACGTATCCTGCCCGGACATCAGGGAAAAGAACAGGCGGGTATTTATGCCCAGTCCTTTCGTCTGTTGGATGGAGTAACTCAATTTAGCTACCTCTTTTCCATTGTTCTGCTTCCTATGTTTTCAAGAATGATCAAAGAAAACCAGGCTGTTTTCAGACTGGTAAAAGTAGCTTCCCTAATCCTGATTATCCCCGTTTTAATCCTTTCATTAACTACGGCATTCTTCAGGCAGGAAATCATTGAATTATTTTACCATACGGACCATCTTCACTCTTCCACAATACTCGGCATTCTGATTCTGAGTTTTCCCTTCATATCGTCAAATTATGTCTTTGGTACGCTGCTTACAGCAAATGGCAGTTTATCAACCCTCAACAAACTGGCAGCTACGGCACTGGCCATAAATATAGCGCTGAACCTCATGCTGATTCCAAAATTCAATGCTGTGGGATGTGCCCTGGCCAGTCTTACAACCCAGTTTTTCATGGCAATAACTCAATATGCCTTTGCCAGGAAATATTTTAATATCAAACTAAATATCCCTGTCCTGGTAAAATCATTTTTCTTAATCGTATTTATTGTTGGCTTAGGTAGTTTTAATCATTCAGTCCCTTTAAGCTGGCCAATACAATATCTTGGCATTATGTTTTTGTCAGTGGTTCTTGCGTTTTCTATGGGCCTCATCCGTTTTAAATATTTCAGACAGACTTTCCTGAATGAATCAGCGGACAACGTCGGTTAACTCAAGCAGAAGCTCGTAGTTTTCCTCCACAGCATTTCCCACGACCACTATATCGGCTCCGGCCTGGTAAAGATTTTTCACATCAACACCGGTTCGAACGCCTCCACCCACTATAACGGGTATGCTGACTGCTTTTTTTACACATCTGACAAGTTCCTCAGGCACGGTATTACCCGCTCCGCTGCCAGACTCAAGGTAGATTAGCTTTTGTCCAAGCATCTCACCTGCAAGAGCAGTAGCAACTGCTATGTCTGGTTTATCAACCGGTATGGGCCTGGTATTGCTCATATATTCCACCGAAGAAACTCCGCCACCACCTACTAAAATATAACCTGTTGGAATAATCTCCAGGTTGGTTTTTCTTAAATAAGGAGCTGCCACCACATGATTGCCAATCAAAAAATCAGGATTTCTTCCGGAAATCAGCGACAGAAACAGGATACCATCGGCAAGGAATGAAATTTGCATCGGGCTGCCGGGAAACAAGATTACCGGTCTTTTTGTGAGCTGTTTAATCGCTGTAAGGGTAGTGTCAATGCGGGTAGAGACTAAACTGCCACCAACCAGAAAAAAATCAACCTCGGCTACTTCTGCTGCTTTTACTGTACGTTCAAGTTGATTAAAGCTGTAATTTTCTGGATCAATGAGGAGTCCAAACAGTTTTTTTTCTGCAAGGGATTTATTATATATCGTGGTATATATTGTCGGTTGCTTATCCTGCATTGTTAAATATGAAAATCATTTGATGCAAAGGTAAATATTTTCTCGATTGCCATTTTATCTTTTGCACTCCAGGCTACAATGTATTCATCCTCTCTGAAATAGTGAATATCGAATGATTCGGTACCATAACGATTGGATACTATTCCTTTGATGGTCCCATTGTTTTCAGGTTCAAAAGGCAGGATAGTAATATTTTGCTTAAAATTAATATCCTGTTTGTCATAAATTTTGTACAACGCCTCTTTGGCGCACCAGTGAATATAAAGATGGTATCTTTTTTTCTCCTGGTCTGTGGTGATTATTTCATCGTCATTAATGAATTTATGTGCAATGGAACTTATCCGATGCGACATATATTCCAGGTCGACACCTACCTTATTCTCTTTGCTTAAAAGTATGGAAGTATAATTTCTTGAATGAGAAATGCTGATTTGGTGCGTTTTTTCGGCTAAAAAAGGTTTGCGCTGTTTGTTGTACACAATCTTGGATTGCCTGCCCAATAAGGTTTTTAATAAAACGCGCACACTTAGCCATTCTATTTTGCGTGCATGGCATCGAAAGGAATTTAGTTTCTCTTCCTCTTCCTTACCCAGCTCGAGGACAGCTCGTAGGTCGTCATAGCTTTCAGTAATGTCCCATATTCCCATCAGGCAATCGCCTTCAACTACTTCCTTATATATTAACCCCATAAAATCCTTCCTTAAATCTCTATTCCCATCGTACTGTTTCCATAAAATGTACGATATCCTCGGTAAAAAAATCGATTACCGGAGCTAATGAATCTTTATTTGGTTCAGCATTAAAATAAAGAGAGCCTCTCAAAAAATGATTCAGACTGTCAGTTACATAAAATTGAATGGCTGATGCTGCATTGCCTTTCACTTTAAAAAGCATGCCATACACATCATGTACTTCATCCGTAAAAACGGATTCATCAATGACTTCAGCTTTTATGGTATGCTTAAATGTAAGCTTTCGGGCATCTTCGGTGTATTCATCAAGATTATCATCCACTAACTTATAACTCATGTGTAAAACCCCGTTGAATTCAGGAAAACGAATGTTAAACCAGCATGTTTCCTGACTTTCAAAATCCTGTTCTATTTTACCATAAACAGGATATTCAAATTCAAACGGACAATCGGTTTGATATGTTGTGTATTCTTTTTCCGGGAAATCAATGCGATGATAACCCAGGGGTTTAGGAGTGTATGTGTGCTTGCACCCCACACCCAGAATGGGTATTAAAGAACATATTATAACCGCTAAACTAATGTTATGTAGGAACTTTTTTCTCAATCTTAAAATATTTTTACGTGTATTTGTTTTATTCTTCTATCGTCAACCGATTTAATGGTAAAAATAAAATTTTTATATGTAATTGACTGGCCAATTTCCGGAATTTCACCACGTAGCTCAAGGATTAAGCCGGCAAGTGTTTCTGCATCACCACGGACATCCTCAAAAATCTCCATGTCAATATCCAGTATCTTACATAAATCGTGCAATAAAATTTTTGCTTCGAAAATATACTCCGAATCGTCCAGTTTAATGTAGGTTTTTTCCACTTCATCAGATTCATCGGTAATTTCGCCAACAATCTCTTCCAACACATCTTCAAGGGTGATGATACCGGAAGATCCGCCATATTCGTCAATCACCACAGCAAGATGCATTTTTTTCGACTGAAATTCTTTTAAGAGGCTACTGACTTTTTTTGTTTCAGGAACGTAATATGCCGGACGAATAAGTGTTTGCCATTTAAAACTGTCCGATTTTTGCAGATGGGGTAGTAAATCCTTAACAAACAAAATACCCTTTATGTTATCAAAACTATTGTCGTAAACCGGAACCCTCGAATAACCCGATTTAATAATGGTTTGGTTCAGTTGGGAAAATGGGGTTTGTATATCAATGGCCGTAACATCTACCCGGGACTTCATAATTTCCCTGACTTCAATGTTTCTTAATTTCACGATGCCTTCAAGCATGATTTTATCCTCATCAATATCAGAGGTAGCCAGCTCAAGCGCTTCACCCAACTCGTCAATTGAAATGTTTTTACGCTGGGGCGAAAACCGGTTCTCAAGTTTGGTGGAAGAGGTAAGCAACCAACTAAACCGCACCAACCAGAATGCTTTTTCGAGAAAAAACAGGGTAGGTGCCATAAATAATGCAAAACGCAGGGGATTGTGATTGGCGTATAATTTTGGCAAAAATTCGCCAAAAACAAGTAGTAAAAAAGTAATCACAACCACCTGAATTAAAAAACCCAGGGTTGGTGCCTGGCTAAAGTCAAACAGTGAAGCGGTTATATAACTGGCAATAATTACAATTCCAATATTGATAAGATTGCTGGAGATAAGAATGGTAGCTAACAATCGCTCGGGGATATCAAGCAGGGCAAGGACATATTCTCCAGCTTTTGTCTGACGGTTTTTAATCAACACTTTATCAGCCGGCGATAATGAAAAAAAGGCTACCTCAGAGCCCGATATTTGGGCAGAGGCCATCAATAGCAAAAGCAGGGTAAACATTGCAAACAATACCCCGAGCGTAATTGGATAAACAACTACAGAAAATCCCAAAACTAATTCAGATAAATACGGCTCAGATTCCAAACCAGAAGAGATAGGTTTTAATTAATTAAAAAGGAAGATCATCTTCAGGTTCATTCTGATTTCCGCTCAAGTCAAAATCACTGGTTGGCTCAGAATCCCTTGATTCATAACCTCCTCCATCTGATGCCTGACCTTCGCCTTCTTCAAAATCACCTTTACGGCCCAACATTTGCATATTATCACCTACAATCTCAGTAATGTATCGCTTGTTTCCGTTGGCATCGTCATAAGACCGGGTTTTAATCCTTCCTTCAATATATAATTGTTTACCTTTTTTAACATATTTATCAGCAACCTCTGCCAACCCCCTCCATAACACAATATTGTGCCAATCGGTATTGGTTACGGTTTCACCTGTTTTGCTTTTGTATACTTCACTAGTTGCCAAAGGAAATTTACTGACGGCTACATTATTGTCGAGATACCGTGTTTCAGGGTCTTTCCCTACATTTCCTACCAGGATAACTTTATTTACTGACATAATTTGATTTGATTTCAGACCGTAAATGTACAAAAAAAAATAAAGAAATATGCTTTAATGTTTTATTTAATAAGTCGTTTAATTCATTTTTCTATTCTGCATCATCCTGTAAACCTGAGCTATAAACTCCGCTGAACCCTTTCTTAATCTGCCACTGCACTACAAAGGTGAGGGGATATGGGAATGGCCTGAATTCTTCAACTGACCATAATCTTCGCTGGCTTTATTTTGCTATCCATAAATTGACCTGTAAAAAAATTTACTGAGTGTATCAGGTTCGTAGGTTCGCGGCGAAACCTTATTATAGAAATATAGTATAAAGGTGAAAATCCTCATGAATTCAATCCTAAAAAAATATTGAAAAGAAGCTTATGAAATATTTTAAGAGAATAATTGGGGGAAACCATCAGGAAATTAACGAACAATTGTGGAGAAAAATATTCGAAGAGTTTGATTTCGAAGGATATTCCAATCCTGTCACGCACATCAGGGAAAAATATCCTCACGGTGACAATATCTTGCTTATTTCGGATAACTGATATCTCTATAAGACAGGGGGTGCCCTCCGGAGTTTAAGAATTACTGACTGAGCCATCCCTCCTGAAGGAAGCGCTCTGTAAGCCGCGAAACCGGGTATTTGTCCAAATCCTGAAGATCGATTTCAATACAATTGGTGCAGGTAAGTTTTCCATTACCGGATATGATAATAAATGAACCATAGATAATCTGATGGCTCAAAACGTGTTTATATGTTTTTACCGGAAGTTCAGTTTTAACCTGTCCGGTAACAATTCCATCATCCATAATCTGCTGTATCACCTTTTCGGGTTTAGTGTACTGTGCTGTCTCCACTAAGGGAAATTCCCACAGCCCGGTCCAGATATCACCGGCTTTACGGTTGGTCAAAAAAATGGTATTCGAGGACGTTTTGTAAACCACATAATTAAAATAACGCTTTCGTTGCTTCTTTCGCATTGACTTTACCGGTAGCCGGTCAACCATTCCTTTTTGATAAGCATAACAAAATTCATTTACAGGGCATTGCGGACAATCCGGAGATCTTGGAATGCATAGAAGGGACCCAAATTCCATCAGGGCCTGATTAAAAGTTCCCGGGTCATCTCTATCAAGCAATTTATCTGCCATTTCACCCACCATTTTTTTTGTGACAGCCTTATCAACAGGCGTCTCAATACCATACAACCTGGTGATCACTCTTAGCACATTACCATCAACAACCGGAACCGGTTGATTAAACGCAATAGAAGCAATGGCAGCCGCAGTATATTCTCCAACTCCTTTTAACAAAAGCAAGCCTTCGAATGTATTGGGGAATTTGCAGTTGTAATTTTCAACAATATCTTTTGCTGTAAAATGTAGATTGCGGGCCCGTGAATAATAACCCAATCCCTGCCAACATTTAAGTACCTCATCAATGGATCCTGCAGCAAGATCTTCAATTGTCGGAAAAACCTCTAAAAAATGATAATAATAATTCAGTCCCTGATCAACCCTGGTTTGCTGTAAGATGATTTCGGACAACCAGATATGATAAGGCGTTGAATTTTCCCTCCAGGGCAGGGTTCTTTTGTTAATTTTATACCACTTTGATATATAATTAGTTATGCGATTTTCTAACATGAGGACTTAACTTTTTTTACTTAAAATCCACAAAAATAATTGAAATCCATTTTATTAATAGATTTAAAACATATATATTTGCACTCTCATTGAAATCATTGTAATTTATTGATAATAAAAGATTTTAAAAATGACAAAAGCAGATATCGTAAACGAGATTTCAAAAAACACTGGAATTGAGAAAATCACTGTACAGAAAACAGTTGAGGCATTTATGGAAACAATTAAGGATTCTTTAACAAAGGACCGTAATGTTTATTTGAGAGGTTTTGGTAGTTTTATAGTGAAGAAAAGAGCTCAGAAAACAGCACGGAACATCTCGAAGAACACCACAATCATTATCCCTGAGCATTTCATTCCCTCTTTCAAACCAGCAAAATCATTTGTTACTAAAGTTAAGTCTAACGTTAAGTAGCATAAAATTCTTTTTTAAATTTTTATAATAGAAAATATGCCAAGCGGAAAAAAAAGAAAACGACATAAGATGGCAACGCATAAGCGTAAGAAGCGTCTTAGAAAAAATCGTCATAAGAAGAAGAAATAGCATTTTTGCTTAAAAAATACACTGAATTGCATTAAACCTAAAGAAATACCATCTTTAGGTTTGTGTTGTTTAATAGTATGATGTTACACTCCTTCGTGGTTCCTTGATTGGTAATAATTTAAGTAGTTGTGAGCAATGAATTAATTATTGATGTTGCACCCTCGGAGATATCAATTGCATTATTAGAGAATAAGCGGTTAGTTGAACTTCATAAAGAGAAAAGTAACTTACAATTTACTGTTGGCGATATTTATCTGGGCAAGGTTAAAAAGATAATGCCAGGATTAAATGCTGCCTTTGTAGATGTTGGATATCAGAAAGATGCTTTTCTTCATTATCTTGACCTGGGTCCACAGTTCCGTTCACTTTGCAAATATCTCGATCTTGCTGTTTCTAAGAAAGGCAAGGTTCCTGCGTTGGCAAAGTTCAACAGGCTTCCAAATATTGATAAAAACGGCAAAATTGCCGATGTGCTGAAACCCGGACAGTTAATCCTGGTACAGATAGCCAAAGAACCCATTTCAACCAAAGGCCCCCGTTTAAGTTCGGAAATTTCAATCGCAGGAAGACATCTTGTGCTAATGCCTTTTGCTGATAAAGTGTCCGTGTCTCAGAAAATGACTTCAAATGAAGAAAAGCACAGACTAAAGACACTGGTAACAAGCATTAAGCCAAAGAATTACGGTGTGATTGTACGCACCCAGGCTGAGGGTAAGAAGGTAGCTGTGCTTGATGCAGAGTTGCGCGGATTGGTGAAAAGGTGGGAATCAGCATTTGAAACAATGCGTACCCCAAAACCTCCGAAACTGATTATTGGTGAGCTTGACCGGACATCGGCCATGCTGCGCGATGTGCTTGATGTATCCTTCAATCACGTATATGTCAACGACCTGGCGCTTTCGAAGGAGTTGAAAGAATACATCGCAAAAATTGCCCCTGAAAAACAAAAAATTGTAAAACAATACCGGGGCAGAACACCCATATTCGAGCACTTTGGCATCGAAAAACAAATAAAAGCTTCCTTTGGTAAAACCGTATCTTTCAAAAATGGTGCTTATTTGATTATTGAGCATACCGAAGCCCTGCATGTGATAGATGTTAATAGCGGCAACCGCTCCAAAACAGGCACCGATCAGGAAACCAATGCCGTGGAGGTAAATCTGGCTGCTGCTGATGAGATTGCAAGGCAATTGCGCCTGCGCGATATGGGCGGTATTATTGTAGTGGATTTTATTGATATGCATTCAAACGAACACAAACAAAAAGTGTTTGAGCGCATGAAAGAATCCATGTTGGCCGACAGGACCAAACACAACATACTGCCATTAAGTAAATTTGGCCTGATACAAATTACACGACAACGGGTCCGCCCGGAAATGCATATCGACATCTCCGAAAAATGTCCTTCTTGCAGCGGTACCGGTGAGATAAGCCCGAGCATTATGTACACCGATACCCTCGAAAGCTCTATCAAACAGGTTATTGATGAGTATAAACTTAAATCTGTTGTACTGAAAGTTCATCCTTATGTGGATGCATATATCCATAAGGGTATCTTTTCACTGCGTAGAAAATGGCAACGCAAACTGAAATGTAAAATCAGGGTGGAAGGATTAACCAATTACCATTTTCTTGAACACCACATGTTTACTGAAGATGGAGAAGAAATTCTGATATAAAAGGCTCCGGCCTTTTTTTTATCTCTAAAAATATCATATATCTATATATGTTAATGTTTTGGAAATGTAAAAAATTACTATTTTTGGGCTGTTTTTAAATCTTACAGACAATATTATTGTTTTAAAGGCAACGAAATTTAATTGTATAAGTATCATGAAGCATCTAAGAGCCATCATTACCTTGTTTATAATAACATCCTTGAGCTTAAACGCACAGATTTTCGATCCGGTAAGCTGGAATTACAAAGCCATTGAAGCCGATGACGGAATGTACATTCTGCGGTTTACAGCAGAGATTGAAGATACCTGGCACATGTATGGCACCATTTTGCCTGAAGGCGGTCCCATTGCTACTTCATTTAATTTTACAGAATCTGATAAATACAGCCTGGCCGGTGACCTGAATGTGGTTACCAAGCCTAAGTCAAAATTTGATAAAAGCTTTGAAATGGAGTTGGATCTCCATGATACAAAGGCAGTGTTTGAACAACGCATTAAAAGGCTCACCAATGAGCCGTTTGATGTTGAGGGATATGTTGAATTCATGAGTTGTGATGATGAACGTTGCCTGCCCCCCAAAGAGGTGGAGTTTTCTTTTAGCTTTGATGCAGCAGAAACCGTTGCAACTGCAACCGACGAGAAAGTACAAACATCACATAATGAAAACAGGTTGGGCGAAGCACCTGTGCGCCCTCAAATAAATGTAGACTCCAAAACCGACACCACCAGTGCGGACGAAATAGAAGCAGGAGATCTGCCAGTGACTGAAACCGGGCCTCAGAAGGATACTGTTGCCAGTAAATCTCTATGGGGTATTTTTCTCATCTCCTTATTAGCAGGATTGGCAGGATTGCTTACCCCATGTGTTTACCCTATGATACCAATGACGGTTTCGTTTTTTATGCAGGGTGAACGTACCCGGGGAAGGGCCATTGCCGAAGGGATATTTTTTGGTTTCTCCATCATGGCGGTCTATACCCTCATTGGCCTCCTTGTTGCCCTAACCGGTTCCAACTTTACTTCAACCTTAAACACACACTGGATACCTAACCTCATCTTTTTTGGATTGTTTTTGGTATTCGCCCTGTCGTTTTTTGGGTTGTTTGAAATTGTACTGCCAAGTGGGCTGGCCAATAAGTTTGATCAAAGGGCCGATAAGGGCGGTTTTTTAGGTCCGTTTTTCATGGCTTTAACAACAGTTATTGTTTCTTTTTCATGTACAGGGCCTATTGTGGGTACCCTTTTGGTAAAAGCTGTTCAGGGCGAAATACTGGAGCCTGTGGTAGGCATGTTTGGATTCGGACTGGTATTTGCTTTGCCGTTTACCTTATTTGCCATATTCCCCAACATGCTCAAAAGCCTGCCAAAATCAGGCGGTTGGCTAAATACGATAAAAGTGGTGCTTGGTTTTATCATCCTGGCCTTTGCACTTAAATTTGTAAGTAACATCGACCAGACATATCACCTGAATATTCTGAGCCGTCCGGTATTTCTTTCCATCTGGATTGCATTGTTTGGGCTGACAGGCCTTTACCTGCTTGGTAAATTCAAGCTTGCACATGACAGTGATTTGCCATATCTGGGCGTCACCCGGTTGTTGTTCGCCATTGCATCATTTTCATTTATGGTTTACCTGATACCCGGACTATTCGGCGCACCTGTAAAAGGAATTTCATCCTTTTTACCCCCTGCCGAAACCTCTTACATGTTGCATCCAGGTACTCAGACAGGTGGCATAACAGAAAGACAATCAACGCTTTGCTCTACCCCAACCTATGCCGACAAGCTTCACCTGCCTCACGGGCTGGAAGGCTATTTTGTGTATGAAGAAGGTATGGCATGCGCCATAGAACAAAATAAGCCATTGTTCATTGATTTTAAAGGCCATGTATGCAGCAACTGTAAAAAAATGGAAAACGAGGTTTGGTCTGACCCGGCAGTGCTTGATAAGCTCAGAAATGACTTTGTGATAGTTGCGCTTTATACCGATGATAAAACCAAACTTCCGGAAGAGGAATGGGTAGAGTCTCCGGTAGATGGTAAAATCAAAATGACCATGGGCAAGATAAACGAAACTTTTCAGATTGAAAAATACGGAACCAATTCTATTCCGTTATACGCTATTGTTGATCACAATGGCGAATTATTAACTGAAGGCACGTATGGGTATGATCCGGATGTTTCTGATTTTCTGGAATTTCTTAACACAGGGATCAAGAATTTCAAGGAGGAGTAAATTCCAAAAAAGCAAAGGATAGCAGCTTAAAACGCACCTTTTAAACCGCTATCCTATAGGCAATTACTCTTCAGATGATTTTACATAGGTCACTGACTTTCGGGTGATGGCTGCCGCATAAAAAAAACCAACGGCCCCACCTGATATGTTTGTTGAGACATTTGCCGGAGTCGGATCCCAGGGGCTGCCTCTCCAGGTTGTTTCGCTCATTACTTCAATTAAATAAATGTAATAATCCTGCGGAATGGAATACATTTCCATTAAAACCACGGCAGTATCATTAATAAAATTCACTTTTTCCGGATCCATCCAGTAAATATCCAGATCGGAAACATACTGCCCGTTTACCCATGTATCTTCTTCAAAATACGTTTCACTGATGGTGTCGTTCCATAAGGAGTCATTAATATACACATTCCACATATACCGGTTTCCGGGCTCCGGTGGCTCCTGTCCCGAGAAATAGGCAATGTAATGCTCGCCGGCAAAAGAGATGTCCACCAGCTCAAACCTTATGGAGTCAATCGCTGAAACCTGCTTCATTTCAGATATTGCGGAGTAGGTTTCACCGTTTTCCAATGTTACTTCCAGCAGGTATTCATTGCCCGGCACGCCATAAACATCCGGGTTGGTTTTGTAAATACCCGGCTCATCCGCTGATTCAGAAAGCGTATATACATGCTCCCCATCAGAGATGGTGACCAGGGCGCCTGTTTCCATAGCAGCCCGGGAAGCATTAAAATCAACCGTACGCGAAAGAATAACTTTATGTGCCATGGTGTCTGTGGTAATTGACCCCTCTACGATTAACCTGTTATCACTGCTGCCTTTATAGTCTGTTTCAATCTTTTCGGTACAGGAAAAAAAACCAGTCAACAGACTTAATAAAAGATATGTATTGAATGTTTTTCTCATCGTCTTAAAATTTAAAGTTATATGTGATGGTAGGAATGATGCCAAACAGGTACATTTTATGCATTTCCGGCGGCCCTGCATTCTTTTCGTTTTCTTTATACACGATGGAATACAGGTTAAACCTGTTATAGGCATTATAAGCTGACAGGGTCCAGCTGCTTTCCCATTTTTTATGAGGTTTGTTTTTCCAGGTTACCGATACATCCAGGCGATGGTAATCGGTCCCTTTTACACGGTATGAATTTCGTCGGGAATAAATGGGGACCCATAAATTACCATGTTGATACCATTCCTTAGCTACTGTATAAGGCGTTGGGGAGGCATATACCCAATTGGCCGAGACATTTAATCTGGGAAGTATATCATACATGGCTACTATCTTCAGGTCATGGGGCCTATCATAAGGAGTGGGATATTCTTCGCCATTGTTGATCCCTTCAATTTGGCGGCGTGTTTTCGAAAGGGTATAGCTAATCCAACCGGTCAGATCACCCTGCTGTTTTTTCAACTGAAATTCCATCCCATAAGAATAAGCTTTGCCAAAACGCAATTCGCCGTCAAAATGCTTATTAAGGAAAAGACTGGCATGATCCTTAAAATCCACGGCATTATACATCTTCTTATAATAGCCTTCTACTGATAATTCGTATGCATTATCCATGAAATTCTTAAAATAGCCAACAGCCACCTGATCGGCATGCTGGGGTTTAATGTTTGGATTGCTTAAAAACCACATATCAACGGGCGTAGATGTTGTGTTGTTGATAGCCAGATGAATGTACTGGGCCATCCGGTTATAGCTGGCTTTAAATGAACTGGACTCATTGAGCAAATAACGTACCCCCAGCCTTGGCTCCAGATGGGTATATGTATTATAGACCTCATTCCTGGGATGAAGGGTTGAGTCAATTACCTGGTAGTTTTCATTATAATTATAGATGGTGCCTTTTCCTATATTCTGAAATGCCGAAAACCGCAGGCCGTAATTAATTGAAAGCCGGTCATTGACTTTTTGCTCATTCTGAAAGAAAGCAGCATATTCAAGTCCATAATTGTCCTCGAGGTCCTCTATCTGAAAAACACTTCCTTCCATGGGCTCGTTGTACCCTGGTTTCAGGGTGTGATGAATGACCTGAAAACCAAAATGAATGGTATTGTCCGGGTTAAGGAAATAGGTATAATCATTCTTAAAACTTTTATCTATAACATTAGCGTTCCAGTCAAATGAAAAGGAGCCATCCGGCCGGCCAAGGTTGTAATCGAAATTGCTGGATATCAAGGTGAAATTTGAGAATAGTTTATTTGAAAACACATGATTCCATCGCAGGGTACCGGTAATATTACCATAACCCATCTCAAAAAAATCGCTGAAGTTGGCAATATCCCTGCCTGCGTAAGCTGACAGAAATATCCGGTTGTTCTCATTAATCCGGTGGTTCACCTTGGCATTCAAGTCGTAGAAATAAGCTTTGCTCTCGTCCAGGGCATCGTTGTCAAAAAACGGAAAAAACAAATCGATGTAGGTCCTTCTGCCAGATACAATGAAAGAAGTCTTTTCATTAAACAAAGGACCCTCCATAGTAAGGCGGCTTGAAATGGCCCCGATTCCACCCACTGCCGAAAAACGCTGATTATTGCCTTCGTTCATCCGGATATCGAGTACTGAAGACAACCTGCCCCCAAAATAAGCCGGAATACCTCCTTTATAAAGCTCTACATTTTTGATGGCATCACCATTAAATACAGAAAAGAACCCACCAATGTGCGCCGGATTATAAACAGTAGCCTCATCCAGGAGGATAAGGTTTTGATCCACGGCACCACCACGGACAAAAAAACCGGAATTGCCCTCCCCTACGGTTTGTACCCCGGGTAAAAGCTGGATTGATTTAATGATATCGGTCTCACCCATAAGTACCGGTATTTTCTTAATGGTTTTAATGGGTAATTTTTCGGTGCTCATTTTCAACTCACGTACGTTAGCATCTTTTCTTTCGGCTGTGATTTCAATCTCATCAATGGTTTTGGTTGCCGGTGTAAGCATGGGGTTAAATTTGAGATCTTTATTCAGCCTTATGCGCTCTGTTTTTGGTTCGTAGCCAATAAAAGAAACCGTTACGTCATATTCTCCTTTTTCAAGGGTCAGTGAATAATAGCCGTAAAAGTTGGTAATGGTCCCTACAGATCCATCGCCAACAAAAACATTGGCCCCAATGAGTTCTTCGCCATTCTGATCCTTAATATAGCCATCAATGGTGTGTTTATCCTGACCCATCGCCAGGGCGGAATACAACAGGAGTATTCCAAGCATACTGTATATTGATTTTATTTGGTTCATCAGTTATTTATATTTTTTGAATGTATGAAGCAGAAATACCTGTCATCAGCCATACTGAAGTAAAACATGACAACAGATTTCCTGTTCAACACATAAAGTTGCAATCAAAGAATGTTAAAATCTGTTGGAAGGAACGCTGTTGTATAGCCAAACGCAAACAACAAGCGTTCCGTAATGTGTATCAGAAAGTTATTTTTGGGTTAAAATTTCCCAAACTTCAGGGTAAGCTGGTAATTAAACCCTTCAAGGGCATCGGATGGCGTGTTAACCAGTTGTAGATCAGTGGTAAACCTGTAGGATGTAGCGAGCGCAAGCCGAAAATACCTGGTGAGGTTAAATTCCAGTTCTGCGGCAGGTTCGGCCAGTAAAAATACTTCAGTATCTTCTACAAGGTTATCCCATTCATCGCCGTCATCATATCGACGTGAATACGCCATACCACCTACTGCAAAAGTTGCAGGAAAGGAAAGGTGTACAGGAAATTTCGGGAACAGGATGGGTTCGATAAAAAAACCACCGTATCCTCCGGCAATATTGACTTCTTCGTTGATTTCATAATCATAGAAATAATCGCTTACAAAACCGCTACCAGTAATACCCATAGCTAATGAATGGCCGATAATAATGCCTCCACGTCCGCTGAAATTAACTGCATCAATGTCGTTTACCTGTGTATAACCGACTGAAATACCGGCATAACCACCATTCCCTGTGTGAGGTCCAAACAGTGTTTTAAATTCATCCTGTTTGTTTTCCTCCAAATCATAATTCTCGTGTTGGCCAAATAATGAACCTGAAATAAAAATCAGTACTAAAATTATATTTATTGTTTTCATTGTTAATTTCTTTATTGGGTTAATCGACTTTATGTTATTGTTTTTAGAATTGTACTTTAATAGTAAATCCAATTTCTCCTAAATAAAGCCCAAAATATTGACGGGTTGAAAATTCAAAATAGGGTTTATAATCAGCCCCAAGAATAAGCGGGATTTCAGGAAGCCGGTATTCAATGGTCAGATAACCATCGACCCCCAACACTGGCGCAAGTGTTTTATCATCAAAATGATATCTGTTGAACAACAATTTGAATTCATCAGAATAAGTATAGCCAAGGTGGCCACCGTAACCATACCCAAACCAAAGGTTGTCGGTTTTTAACCGTTGATACGGCTGAAACTGCAATTTAAGCGCTGTAAACCGCATATTGTTTCTGTGGAAATCAAACAGGAAATCGTAGGACTGATCATCGCGGGAATATGATCGGTAATGGATTTCTGTCCGGCTCCCACCCCGTATTCCAACAGCCCGGGTATAATTTTGGCTATAAGAATGTATAGATATTGTTACTAAAAAAAATATCGTTAACAGTAAATATTTTAATGAATCTTTCATCAGGGTTTCATGTATTTATTTATGCACCATTAAAGGGGCAATACATTATCATTTGTCATGTTATTGATGTGGATGCCTTTTCTTGGCAGGGTACGATAATAAACGCGTCCACTTCCGGATATTTCTCCATAAAGATGTTCGTTGGCCCATACGGTAATGTCGCCCGAACCATCAAGGAAAACTTCGCTTTCATTGAGTTCAACCAGATCGGCGATGATGCTGCCTGACCCGCTGATGCTGTAAATACCCAGGTCGGCCACACCATCTCTCAGATCAATATCACCTGAACCATTTATTATAGCATCAATAATAATGGCATCAATGGTTGAGAAAATAATATCGCCCGAACCATTTAAATCAATCAACACATCATTCTCAACATAAAGGTCGGTTACTGTAATATCGCCCGATCCGTGATTTTCGAATTTCATGGTGTTAGTCACCAGATCTCCTATGATAATATCGCCGGAACCGTCCAAAATCACCCGTTCAAGGCCGGGGGTTTTTATGTGTATGCGGATATCATTTCTTGAACGCAGGCAACGATCATTGGCAGTAGTTACCATCAGTTGTCCTCCGGATACTTCTGTCTCCATATAAGGAATCAGATTCTCATCAGCCCTCAGAACCACCTCGGTAACAGTGTCTTGTTCAAGGTACACATCAAAATTCACATCACTGCTAATCTGTGTAAAATTCTCCACTTCCACCTCATAGCTAATGAGTTCATCATTGCCTTTGATGCATCGATAGCGCTCACAACCTGTGAATATTGAAAGGGACAGTACTAATACGATGATGGTATGTATTCTTCTCATTTTCTGCATTTTTTTTTATTATAGACAACACTGTTTTTCTTTAGTTGCATCCTAAGGGTGCGCTTTTTTAATTATTTGTGATAAATATTGATAAAGCATTTTTTTGTTGCATTGATTTTCACCTTTGAATTGGAGTTGATTTTTCCAATCTGCCCAAATAGTAATATCTCCTGATCCTCTGCTCCCACGTTTTGTTTTTCGAGCTCACCAAATTCAGGTGGATAGGAGAGCATAACATCATCATTATGAATGATGTCGATGGCATAACTGGCTTCACGGTCAAAGGCGATATCTATATCGGTATATTCCGAGTTTATATTTACATAAGAAAATCCTTTCACAACCTTATCCAGGGCCATACTTCCGTAACGGAAACTGTAGTTTACTTCCCTTAGCAGCTCATCGATGCTGAAGTCCGAGAAATAGGAGTCTCCAAATAAATCCTTTGTTTTCTGTATATACATTTTATCGCGTCGCGAAATAGCCTTAAGATAATTCACATTATCAAGATAGATCCGGGATGATTTGCTGTCGAGATCGAGGTGATCTGCTTCCTTAACATGAAAATCGGAATATGAAATAATCAGATTGCCCTCTTTCATGTAGTTAATCACTGCATCGCCCGAGCTCAGATTAATTTTTGAGTTCCCGTGTAACCTGTTTGCTTTTAAG
The DNA here is from genome assembly GCA_964652315.1 of uncultured Bacteroidales bacterium. Classification (GTDB taxonomy): domain Bacteria; phylum Bacteroidota; class Bacteroidia; order Bacteroidales; family JAAAOM01; genus CAZZBU01. The sequence goes on along the minus strand of CAZZBU010000025.1, from coordinate 6,138 downwards.
GCACCATTGGATAAATTAATGGTGAGGTTACCCTCGATATCATCCACATAAATATCGCCAAATTTATTATTAATATTCAATGCCGCAGTGGGTGGAATATAAATTTTATAATCAACTTCCACTTTATCTGAGGGAATAATCTGACTGGCCATATCGAGTATATCAGCAATAATGCTGTTTCGCGGGCTTACAAATTCAGTTGTGGCGCTCACAAAAAATTCAGTATCGGTAAATTCAAAACCCACCGTCTTTTTAAGGTGTTCGAGCTTGCTTTTGCTGGTACTTTCCATTTCCACTTCTACCTCAAACTTAACTGAATCAACATCCCATGGCACCACGTGAATCTTGCCATATTTATTAGTCACCTCAATGGAGGTTGTAGGCCGTATCTTATAGGCTTTTACAAACTCATCCCGGTATGTTTGTGAATGGACCGTCTGTGGGATAAGAAGTAACAGGCCAAGAATAAATATATACTGTTTCATTATTTTTATAATTTATATTAATAGATGGGTAATCAATTTCATATACAAGAATCTGATTTAAATGCTGTTCTCATATCTTTCAGTACCCGCGTTATCTTCTTTATTTTGATCTTCATCAAACTGATGGAGAAGATCTTCAAGGATATCAATCCGCAGCCTGTAGTTTTGAATCAAAGCTTCAACTACCTCAGTAGTGGCTACTTTATCCTTCAGATCGTCTTTTAATTCGTTGTAAATGCTGTCGAGTTCATTGAGGTCGCGGTTCAATTCGCTACCCAACTCGGGGTTGTCCATTAGAATGGGTTTGGCTTCATCCAGCTTTTCCTGCAGCCTGGCATTGTAATAATTTTCTGCTTCTCTGAGTTCGGGAATGCCCGAACCATCAATTTTTTCTGTTTTTACCAGTTGAATTCCCTGCTGATGAAGAAATTCTACTGTGAAAACTGACGTTGCAAAAATGGCCAGCACCACTGCTGCCCGGTATAAATACCGCCGCCATCTGCCTGCTTTCTGCGCCGGGGCCTTATCCAGGCTTTTTTCAATGGCCCCCCATACATCCGGCGAAGGTTCAAATTGGTTAAACGCATCCCGGTTCCTGTCAACAAACTGCTCCAAATTATCTTTCATACGGCTGAGGTATTAAGTAAATCCTTAATTTTTTGCTTTGATCGCAGAAATTGTGATTTTGATGTAGACACTGTAATGCCTAAAATTTCAGCAATTTCGTTGTGATCATACCCTTCCAACATGTATAAGGAGAAGATAACCCGATAGCCGTCCGGAAGTTTTTTAATTGCCTCATGAATGGCTTTCACAGAGAGCTTCGTGTTATCAATGTCATCCTTATCGTCATCAGCATCGTCGTACTTCGAAATGTCATCGGCAAACTCAAGTTCTACCCGCCTTTTTTTGAGTGCATTGATGCACCGGTTTACAACGATTCGTTTGAGCCAGGCCCCGAAGGTCGCTTCATATCGGAATGAACCCATTTTTAAAAACGCTTCGGTAAAAGCCTCCTGAAGCACATCTTCTGCTTCTTCATTGGAGCGCATCATACGTACACAAATGCTAAACATCGCCTTAGCATATAATTGGTATAGCTGATATTGCGCCTTAGCATTTCCCGCTTTGCTAAGTTCCACCAATTCTTTGTGTATGTCTTGAATAACTCCCGTCAATTTCTCAAGCTTCTTACATGTACAATGACATCGATAATTTTTAAGGGTTGCATGGGATGCAAAAAAAATAAAAGATTTTTTAATAACCTCTTTCGATAGACGGAGAGAAGGGGGAATTGTTACAGAATTGGATGAAGATTTAGTGTTGGATAGGGAAGCTCGAAGACCGAAGACGGAAGTGAAGCAGTATGCGGTAATCGGTGAAACGGTAATCGGTAA
>CAZZBU010000025.1:0-4156 GCA_964652315.1 uncultured Bacteroidales bacterium | reverse complement strand
CGGTAAGCGGTAAGCGGTAAGCGGTAAGCGGTAAGCGGTAAGCGGTAATCGGTAAAACAGTGAAACAGTGAAAATACACAAGCCTCAATTAAAAGCCCGGTACGGGCGCAAGATTGTAGCCAGGGGTTTTAAACCCTGGTAAAGATATTGCAGATATCCTCGCAGCAGTTGCCGGGTTGCCATGAAAGCCCTGCCTTGTATGCTGCGAATTGTAGGTAAGCCCGACAGGAGTCGGAAGTGAAGCAGTAATCGATAAGCTCTGAAACATTGTTATTTGCTCATTGAGATTTAAAAGTAGTCGGGCCTTCAGCCCTCAAAGCCTACTTTTTACTCATTAACCCAGCCTTACGCTCCGCTCCGGACCGGGCTTATACCTGGCCGACCTGTTGGGTCTTTCTGAAGATAGTGCTTTATTTTTATTAGAAATCTCTCGTTTGACTATTGCTATTTGTGATTTACACATTAAACCTGATGTGCAGGATATCCCCATCGTCTACCACATAGCCTTTGCCCTCTACATGCAGTTTACCGGCATCCTTGCAGGCCTGCTCAGATCCAAGGGTTATAAAATCATTGTATTTCATCACCTCGGCGCGGATGAACCCCCGCTCCAAATCGCTATGAATCGCCCCGGCAGCCTGAGGGGCCGTCATGCCCTTTTTAATGGTCCAGGCCCTGATTTCTTTTGGCCCAACAGTGAAGAAGGATTGTAAATTAAGTAACGCATAAGCCGAACGGACCAGTTTATTCACACCAGGTTCTTTCAAACCGGCATCGCTCAAAAACTCCTGCCTGTCGGCCTCATCCTCCAGTTCTACTATCTCAGCTTCGAGCCCGGCAGCTATCACCAAAATCTCCGCATTCTGATCGCTTAAGGCTTCCTTTACCTTTTCCACATAAGCATTTCCATTAATGGCGGATGATTCATCCACATTGCACACGTACAACACAGGCTTAGTGGTGAACAAGAATAAGTCGGCCACATGCTTTTTTTCTTCTTCGCTGACCTCAAGTGTCCTGGCATTTTGAAAGTTTTCAAGATGGCCTTTATATTTTTGAAGGGCTTCCAGTCCTTTTTTGGCATCCTTATCCCCTATCTTTACCAGCTTTTCAAGCCTTGTCATTTTTTTCTCTACAGATTCCAGGTCTTTCACCTGAAGTTCAAAATCCAGGGTCTCAATGTCGCGGACAGGATCAACAGAACCATCAATATGTGAAATATTTTCATCGTCAAAACAACGCAATACATGGATAAGGGCATCGCAATTGCGGATGTCGCCCAGGAACTGGTTGCCTACCCCCTCTCCTTTATTGGATCCTTTGGTTAAGCCAGGAATATCCACGATATCAACCGTGGCAGGAATAACCTTTTCGGTGGGCTGCAGTTTTTCCAGCTCATAAAGCCGCGGATCAGGCACATTGATAATACCAATGTTCGACTTATTTGAACTAAACGCATAGGTTGAAGTCTCTCCCTTAGTGTTGGAGATGCAGTTGAACAGCGTTGTTTTACCCACGTTGGCGATACCTGTAATTCCGCATTGTAAAGGCATGATGTATTGTTTTGAATTTGCCGCAAACCTACTCATTTTTTTTCAGGTAACCGGCCTTCAAGGGGGTGAAAATATGCCACCACCATTTTTCCGGGTAAAACACCATTCCGCAACACCTTACAGCATAAGTTCGGCCGGGAGGTGAAATTCCCCTTAAAACAAAAAGCCCGGACACGCAGAAATAAAAATAACGTGCCCCTGTTTACAAGTGAATTAATACAATGGTAAACATGACAATTTGATTCCCGTTGTCGCACCACAGATTTTATTTATTAAATCAAATGCATTATTTTTATGCCCTTTTACGGAAAATCATAAATAAACTTATAGAAATGGACAAAGCACTTGTAAACAAAGCAGCAGATAATATCCGTATTCTTTCGGCTGCTATGGTAGAAAAAGCAAAATCAGGACATCCAGGGGGCGCCATGGGTGGTGCTGATTTTGTAAACATCCTGTATTCTGAGTTCCTGAACTTTGATCCGGAGGACATGAACTGGCCATTCCGCGACCGGTTTTTTCTTGATCCCGGACACATGTCGCCCATGTTGTATTCCATTCTTGCCCTGACAGGCAATTATACCATGGATGATCTGAAAAATTTCAGGCAATGGGGCAGCCCGACTCCCGGGCATCCGGAAGTGGATTTTGCCCGTGGTGTGGAAAACACCAGCGGACCGCTTGGCCAGGGACACACCATGGCCGTGGGTGCAGCTATTGCTGAACGTTTCCTGACTTCCCGGTTTGGCGAATGGATGGAACATAAAACCTTTACCTTCATTTCCGACGGGGGTATCCAGGAAGAGATTTCGCAAGGTGCCGGTCGCCTGGCAGGCTTTCTCGGGCTGCATAACCTCATTATGTTTTACGACTCGAATGACATTCAGCTTTCAAGCGAAACCAACGCGGTGACCATTGAAGCCACTGAAAAAAAATACGAAGCCTGGGGCTGGAATGTGGTCACCATTAACGGTAACGACCAGGACGAGGTACGTGGTGCCCTGGCCAATGCCATGAACGAAAAAGAAAAACCCACCCTCATCATTGGTAAAACCATCATGGGTAAAGGGGCCCTAACCAGTGCAGGTGAAAGCTTTGAAAGAAAAACATCAACACACGGTATGCCGTTAAGCGATGCCGGGGCTTCTTTTGAAAAAACCATCACCAACCTGGGTGGCGATGCCGAAAATCCTTTCCGGATATTTGAGGAGGTTAAGGCGTACTATGATGATATCCTGAAAAAGAAAAAAGAAATGGCAGCCGCCAAAAAGGCTGAACAAGGTGCCTGGGAAGAAGCTAATCCGGAGCTGGCTGCCAAGCTTGAACAGTTCCTTAGCGGCAAGGCGCCCAACATTGATTTCAAATCCATTGAACAGAAGAGCGGAACAGCCACACGCGGCGCTTCAGGGACCGTACTGGCTTATTTTGCCGAGCATGTGGAAAACATGATTGTGGCTTCAGCCGACCTGTCAAACAGTGACAAGACTGATGGTTTCCTGAAAAAATCAAAAGCTTTTGTTAAGGGTGACTTTTCAGGGGCCTTCCTACAAGCCGGTGTATCCGAATTAACCATGGGCGCTGTTGCCAATGGCATGGCCCTGCACGGTGGTGTCATTCCTGTATGCGGCACCTTCTTTGTGTTCTCTGATTACATGAAACCTGCAGTGCGCCTGGCGGCATTAATGGAGTTACCGGTGAAATATGTGTGGACACACGACGCCTTCCGCGTAGGCGAAGATGGCCCAACGCACCAGCCTGTAGAGCAGGAAGCGCAAATCAGGTTGCTCGAACACCTGAAAAACCATAAAGGCGAAAACAGCATGATGGTCTTGCGTCCGGCAGATGCTCTTGAAACTTCAGTAGCATGGAAGCTGGCCCTGGAAAATACAAAAACGCCAACAGCCCTGCTTTTATCTCGTCAGAATATTGTGGATGTACCTGCCATGCCAGGATCAACACGCTATGACGATGCCCTGAAAGCTGAAAAAGGCGCATATATAGTACAGGATGTGGACGGTACCCCAGACATCATCTTTGTAGCCAACGGGTCAGAGGTATCTACCCTGGTAGAAGGTGCTGCTAAGCTTACCGAAGAAAAAGGATTAAAAATCCGCATTGTTTCAGCACCATCCGAAGGATTGTTCAGCAATCAGCCCGCACAATACAAGGCTGAAATAATTCCCGAAGGCATCCCGGTGATGGGCATGACTGCCGGATTACCGGTTACCCTGCAGGGAATGGTAGGGCCATTTGGCAAAGTAATAGGTTTGAACCACTTTGGGTATTCAGCGCCTTACAAGGTACTGGACGAGAAACTTGGGTATACTGCTGAGAATGTATACAACCAGGCACTTGCCTACCTTGAGAGTTATAAGAAGTAAGTTAGTCACCTTACATAAATTTACTGGATTCAACGGGCGCCTTCGGGCGCCTTTTTTGTTGGGAGCATAAAAGGTGGAAGCTCGTAGCTCATAGCTCGTAGCTCGTAGCTCATAGCTCGTAGCTCGTAGCTCATAGCTCGTGGCTCGTAGCTCGTAGCTCGTAGGGAGAAACAATTCTTTTCCATGACCTGAAGTGGATTTTTCGCATTCACCCATCAGGTT
>CAZZBU010000024.1:0-34498 GCA_964652315.1 uncultured Bacteroidales bacterium | reverse complement strand
TCATTGATTGAAAATGCTATGGCCACCATTGATACCAATGAAAAATTAAGCAAGGTACCAAACCGGTTTATTAACGGAGAAACAAAAGAAGAAAAACTGTTTTCAGTAGCGCTTGAACTTGTTATCACATGGATTAACCGGATATTATTTTTAAAATTACTGGAAGCGCAACTTATTAAATATCATAAGGGGGATGGTTCCTATAAATTTTTAAATTCCGGATTCATTGCAGATTATGACGATCTCCAGGAGCTTTTTTTTGATGTATTGGCCAAAACCGATAATGAAAGAAAGGCCTACATTAAAGAAAAATACAAACAGATTCCCTATTTGAATAGTTCACTTTTTGAGCTTAAGCCAAACAGCCTCGAGGATTTAACCATAGTTGTAAGTAATTTAAAAGACAGTTTTGAATTGCCTGTTTACAGCCAAACGGTTTTAAAGGATAAGGGAAAAAAGCGCACGGGTGAAATGCCCACATTAAACTACCTGTTTGATTTTTTGGATGCCTACGATTTTTCAAGTGAAGGGAGTGAAGAAGTCCAGGAGGAAAATAAAACCCTCATAAATGCTTCTGTGTTGGGTTTGATATTCGAAAAAATCAATGGCTACAAAGATGGTTCATTTTTCACCCCCGGCTTTATCACCATGTATATGTGCCGCGAATCCATTCGCAGGGCTGTTCTACAAAAATTCAAAGAGGAAAAAGGATGGGAATGCGAATCCATCGAACAATTAAAATACAAAATAGACGATCGGCAAGAAGCCAATGAGATCATTAACAGCCTGAAAATATGCGATCCCGCCGTGGGTTCCGGGCACTTTCTGGTGTCGGCCTTAAACGAAATTATTGCCATAAAATCTGAACTTGATATTCTTTGCTACAGGAATGGCAACAGGATTAGGGACTATAAGGTTGAAGTAACCAACGATGAACTCACCATTACCGACAAGGAATCAGATGAAATATTTGAGTACCATTTAAATGATAAAGGCAAGCCTGTGGATTATTTGCAGGATTTACAGGAGGCGCTGTTTCATGAAAAACAAACCATCATTGAGAGTTGCCTGTTTGGGGTAGACATCAATCCGAATTCAGTAAATATTTGCCGCCTGCGGTTGTGGATTGAATTATTAAAAAATTCATACTATACAGAAACCAGCCAGTATACTTCGCTTGAAACCCTGCCTAACATTGATATTAATATAAAATGCGGCAATTCGTTGATAAGCCGTTTTCCCCTGGATGCCGATTTAAGCAAGGCACTAAAAACAATCAAATACAATATTAATACCTATAAAAATTGTGTAAGGGATTATAAAAATGCTACGAATAAGGATGAAAAAAGGAGCCTCGAAACCATCATCGATAAGATTAAGGGTGATTTCAGAACCGAAATTGCCCGGCATAATCCAAAACAAAAAAAGCTGGACAAGCTGACAGGAGATATGCTGGCCCTTACCAATCCAAACCTGTTTTCGGACATTGTAAGCGACCCGGGTTTTGATAAAAAACGCAAAGCTAAAATCAAAAAATTAGAATCTGATATAGCAAAAGTCACTGAAGAGGTCAAAAGCATAAAAGACAATGCCGTTTTTCAACATGCTTTTGAATGGCGCTTTGAATTTCCGGAGGTATTGGATGATGAGGCCAGGTTTGTCGGGTTTGATGTTGTGATTGGGAATCCGCCTTATATTAGGCAAGAAGAAGTTAAAGAGTTTAGTAAATACTTACAGTCTAAGTTTAAAAGTTATTCTGGTAAGTCAGATATTTATGTCTTTTTCTATGAAAACAGTATAAATCTGTTAAAACAAAATGGTGTCATTAATTTTATCACTTCAGGTAAATTTTTAGAAGCAAGCTATGGGAAACCGTTAATTAAATTCCTTTTAAGCAATACCGTAATAATGGAGATAATTAACTTCAATGACTTACCTGTATTTGAAGGCGCAACAGCTTATCCGTTAATTTATTTTGCAATTAAAGGGAGTGAATCTGATTACAGTTTTAATTATTATGATTTGGATGATTTACCAACATTTACATTAAAAGAGAAACTTAATGAAGGGGTATTATTAGGCACAACTAAATCCATTTTCACACAAAACGATTTTAAATTTATTGATAAGAATATATCTTATATCATTGAAAAAACTAAAATAGGGTCAATTCCAATAAAAGATTTTTGCGGATTGCCTATTGTTGGAGTTAAGACAGGATTTAATGAAGGGTTTCTTACCGAATTGAACGATGATGAATTAGTTAAACCATATGTTTTCGGTAGAGATATCAAAAAATACAGTCCTGTTAAACCTACCAACAAAATCATCTTTCCTTATAACAACGATTATTCTATTGCAGATTTGAAAGACCATCCTATAATATTTAACTTTCTTGTAACTCACAAGAAAAAGCTATCTCAAAGAGCAATTATAAAGGAGGGCTTGGCTAGTAAAACTAAATGTTGGTATGAATATCAACAAATAAATAAAACGATTGATTATAAAAATGAATATATAATTTATCCCAACGTTTCATTAGGCAATAACTTTACATTTTCAAGAGGGGCAGTCATTGATATGACTGGCTTTTTGATCAAATCAAACAGTAGATATTTATTGGCGATTTTGAACTCAAAACTGATTGCCTTCTTAATGAATATTTGGAGCATTAGTCGTAGAGGAGGTTACTTAGAATATAAAGTTCAGTACATTGAAAAAATCCCGATTAAGAATATATCTAAAGAAAAGCAATTACCATTTATTGAGTTAGTAGAGAAGATTATAGAAGGTAGAAAAAATAATAACGACACTAATGAATTGGAATACCAAGTAGACCAACTCGTTTACCAACTTTACGATTTAACCGATGAAGAAATCAAAATAATTGAATCATTCTAATGATGCAGAAAATCAACAAGACACTGGAAGATACATTAATAAAAGAGGGGAAACCTGTTGAGGCTGTTACGTTAGTTCAACAGGAATTGGTGTTAGGTTTAAAGAAATCGAAAGAAATAGTCGATCACTATCGATGAATACTGTCAAATCCATATCAGCCCCGGAAAGAATATTTGAGACATCAGGCAGTCAGCCACTGCTTGTTTTGTGTGATGATTTGAATTTCTATGTATGCAAATACAACAGGTGGCCTGGTAGTTCGGCCATCAAGCTTTTACACGAGGTGCTTGGAGGAAGTTTTGCTAAAGCATGGAATTTGGCAGTACCAGAATTTTGCCTGGTTAACATAGAAGCATCTCATATAGAAGACATGCCCGGGTTGCAGCCTGCATTTTTTAATGCTGAATGTTTCGGATCGCATTACAACAACAAGTATGTTGAAGTTGATAATTTCTATGCTGAAATGTCGAAATCGGATAAATCCAGGTTTAGTAACAGAGAAGATTTTTTAAAAATTGCATTATTCGATATATGGATGGCTAATGAAGATAGAAACTTCATGAACTATAATTTACTCATTGATGTTGAAAACGAAAACAGGTTTATTCCTATTGATCATGATGCAATTTTTAATACAGGTAACCTTGATAAAGGCCTGGATTTACTTACTGAAGAAGATTCGATAATCAGTACCAATTTTACCCTAAAACTTTTTAGTAGAAAAGAACTTCAGAATAAGGAATATTTAAATGAAATTCAGGATGAATATTATCTTTGTACAGCTAATTGTGAAAAACAAATTGATACTATACTTAATGAAATTCCGTTAAACTGGAGGATTAATACAAAGGATTACGCAACCTTATTAAAAGAAAATCTGTTTAAACAGCAGTGGATTGATGCCTCCTGGAAACATTTTCTGGAATTAATCCAGTTACATTTACAAAAATGAAACAGATGAAGACCTTTTACAGCATATTATACCTGAATATAAAACCGGAGATAAACGAACGTTTGTCGCTTGGGATGCTTATGGTATTTGGTGAAAAAGGGTTTTATCGATACTCCAGGCAAAAATTATCTGTTGCTCAAAAGCTTATCAGTAAGGACCGGTACAAAGCTTCGGCCGAATACTTAAAACTGGTTGAAAAAGCAGTTGAAGGGAATGATGCCATACTCAATACGAATAACTTTCCAAATTTAAATGCAGAATCCAGGTATCAACGACTGTTCAGTGAGCAATACATTGCTTATTTAAGCCGGTATAATAATAACCTTATTTCGTTTTCCAAACCAAAACTTCTTGATGTAGCATGCACAGAAGACCTCTTTAAAAAACTGTTTGTTAAACTAATTGATGAAGCGGCATTTGATACCGCTAAGAAGCATGAGAAAAGAATTGAAGTGTTTAAAAAGCAGTTTTACCCAACAGTGAACAATTATTTTAACGTTGAAAAGGAACTGAGTCCTGTGCTTTATTCCGGCTTGATTACACCCGTAAAAGTTGATTTACTGGGTAAAAACAAAAATGAAGTATTTGCCCATTCTTTTGATTTTGAAAAAAAACTAAACTCCATTGAATGGGGCGTAGGGAATTTACTTCAGATAAATAAAGCGATACCAAGGGCCAAACAATTTATCCTGGGATACGAACCGGATAAAAAAATGCAAACTAACCACCATATTTGGCGTAATTTACGCGATTTAAAAGAATTTGAATACATTGATATTTCCGAAGCAGATAAAATAACAGAATACGCATTTTCTCATGGGGTGAGGCCTTTGTTAGACTAAGCACTTTGGTTTTCATGTTTAGTCCTTGCAGTATAAGTGCAAAAATAACAGGTTGTGCGCACGGGTAGTTGCTTACTTAAGCAGCCTACGATTAGGTCAATGCTGAAAAATCAAATACACTACCCATCCCCCGCCAAAAACTCCGCAAACGCTTCTTCCTGCACCTGTTCGGCCTGCTGTCCTTTTTTGATGTAGTCCATCAGGCCTTCAAGGTTAACAGATTGCAGGCTATCCACATGAAAATCCTTGTCCCGGAGTTGGCTGAAATCTTCGATGCCGGCCTCATGGAAAAGGGTTGTGCTGTTTATGGTTGCAAAACAGTAGATTTCAGGATTAATTGCCAATTTGTGAGGTGTGTTGCAGAGAAAACAAGGATTGAAAAGAATCAGATTAACTTATTCTAATGGTTTTAACCCATGTTTTTTAATGGGAAAATACTTGTCCAACCTTATCAGGGCTGATTGGCCGGTCTTCAGTTCCCCATCGGTGGCACCGGCGGTTATTCATGGTATAGCCCCTAGAGGGTAAGAGACTTAGCAACAAGGAAAAATAAAACCATTCCTGCAACATTTCTGCAAGAAAATGTCAAAAATCATACAGCTTTTTTGACTTTCATTTCATTTCTTTATCTTACCAATAATGCCTTAATTTTATCTACGTTTTAAAATAAGTGACAATAAAGGGAACTATTATGAAAGCAAAATTTAAAGCTATAGCAATGCCAATGTTAATGGGCTTAAGCCTGTTAACTTCAAATATCTCGATGGCACAAATTCCGGAGGGCGGGAAAAAAATCAGTCCGGAGTTATTCGGGTTGTTTTTTGAAGACATCAATTACGCTGCCGACGGCGGATTGTATGCCGAACTGGTTCAGAACCGGTCGTTTGAATATAATCCCACCGAACAACGGGATTGGAACCCGTTTTCTTTCTGGGAATACATGGCCCCCGGGTTTTCCATCGGGCGGATAAACTTGGAAACCAACAAACCGGTTCACCCCAATAATCCACATTACATGGTGTTGGAGGCTGAATTTATCGGCAATTTCGAAGAGTTCAAAGGAGAGGCCGGAGTTGGTCTGAAAAATACCGGTTTCGACGGCATGGTTATCCGCTCCGGTGAAGAATACAATTTTTCCCTCTTTGCCCGGCAATTATCCGTGGAGCCGGTTGAATTACTGGTGTACCTGCAAAACCCACAGGGTGACATGCTGGCAAAAAGTTCCGTCACTGTAAATGATAATAAATGGCAGCAATATACCACATCGCTGACGGCCAAACAAGCATCGGATACCGCTTCATTGGTGGTATTGGTAAAAAACACCGGCAAGCTGGCGTTGGATATGGTTTCATTGTTTCCTGAAAAGACGTTTAAAAACCGTGCCAATGGGTTACGGCCTGATCTGGCTCAGATGCTGGCGGATTTGCAACCGAGGTTCGTGCGATTCCCGGGTGGCTGCCTGGTGCATGGTGATGGAGTAGGAAACATGTACCGGTGGAAAAATACCATTGGACCGCTTGAGCAACGTAAAGGTCAGCGCAATCTCTGGGGGTATCATCAGACTGCCGGACTGGGCTTTTACGAGTATTTTCAGTTTTGCGAAGACATTGGTGCTGAGCCAATACCTATTGTGCCTGCCGGTGTCTCCTGTCAAAATTCCGGAGGCACCTGGCGTATTGGTGGGGTAGGCCAGCAGGCTCTGTGCATGGATCACATGGATGATTATGTGCAGGATGTGCTGGATTTGATTGAGTGGGCAAACGGGCCGGCAACTTCTGAATGGGGCGCCAAACGGGCAGCAGCCGGACATTCCGAACCTTTTAACCTCAAATATCTGGGCATAGGCAATGAAGATAAAATGACCCCCGAGTTCAAAGAACGCTTTACCATGATTTATGAAACAGTCAAAGAAAAACATCCGGAAATCATATTGATTGGTACATCCGGACCTTTCTCTGATGGGGATGACTTTGAAAAGGGCTGGCAACTGGTCAGTGAACTCGGTGTGCCTGTGGTTGACGAGCATTATTACAAAGAGCCGGAGTGGTTTATTGCAAACCATTACCGTTATGATAGTTACGACCGTGAAGGCGCAAAGGTATACCTTGGCGAATATGCTTCCTGGGGCAATAAAATGCATAACGCCCTGGCCGAAGCCCTTTACATGACAGCCCTGGAGCGAAACGGAGATGTGGTCGTCATGGCATCCTACGCCCCCCTGCTGGCTAAAAAAGGGTTTACCCAATGGACCACAGATATGGTGTTTTTTGACAACCGGAACATTGTTCACACCCCGAATTACCATGTGCAAAAGATGTTTATGACCAATCAGGGCGATTATTATTTTGATGATGTAATATCGTTCGAATCACCTGACACACTGCAGGCGGGTTCCTGTGTTATGGACAGCAGAACAAGTGATGTTATTATCAAGCTGGTGAATGCCGGAAGTGAAGCTCATCCCATGGACATGGATTTGAGTCGATTTAAGAACCTGGATTTCAAAGCAGAAAAAACAGTGCTTTCCGGTGATTCAGATGCTGAAAACAGTTTTGAACATCCCCGCAAGGTGGTTCCGGTAACCACAGAATTTAATGCTAAAAAAAAATTCAGCTATGATGCTCCCCCGGGGTCGGTTACGGTATTTCGGTTAGGAATTATCCCAAATTAGAATTATAATATCCCAAATTTGAAATGAAATAGTACCACCATCCATTAATTTGTAAACGACGAAATAATAATCTAATTAATTTCTAACTCAAATGAAGCAAATTCTCGTTGTTCTTTTATCAGTAATTTTTTTTTCGTTAGATGCTTTTACTCAAATGGATGTGGGGCCGGCGCCCGAAGGGTATGATATTTACCGGAATTCCATACCACATGGTACCATTGATTCAATAACCTACAAGTCAAAAACTGTAGGTAACGAAAGAAAAGCCCTGGTTTACACTCCTCCTGGATATTCCAGGGATGAAAAATATCCGGTATTATACCTCTTGCATGGCATTGGTGGTGATGAAAAAGAATGGCTTCGCGGAGGTCAGCCACAGGTGATATTGGATAACCTGTATGCGCAGGAGAAACTCGAACCGATGATTGTGGTGATGCCCAACGGACGTGCGATGAAAGACGACCGGGCTGTGGGTAATATCTTCGCAGAGGATAAGGTAAAGGCATTTGCCACTTTTGAAAAGGATTTGTTACTTGATCTGATTCCTCATATCGAAAAGAATTATCCCGTGATTAAAGACCGTGAACACCGTGCCATCGCCGGCTTGTCTATGGGAGGAGGACAATCATTAAACTTTGGCCTGGGTAACCCGGATGTTTTTTCCTGGGTCGGTGGGTTTTCCTCTGCTCCCAATACCAAACCGCCGAAAGAGCTGATGCCTAATCCTGAAAAAGCAAAGGAAAAATTAAACCTGCTCTTTCTTTCCTGTGGCGATAAGGATAACTTAATTGCTTTCAGCGAACGAACAAGCGGGTATATGCAAAAGCATGATGTACCCCATATTTATTATGTGGATCATGGGTACCACGATTTCGATGTCTGGAAGAACAGCCTTTATATGTTCGCTCAATTGCTGTTTAAACCGCTTGATTCATCAACTTTTGATGAAATAAGCAATGCGGGCCGTCCTGCAGAAACCAATGTACGGGGCGCTCAGTATCCAGAGATATTACCAGACGGACGGGCTGTGTTTCAGTTAAATGCCCCTGAAGCAGATATGGTGGTGCTTGATCTTGGGAAAAAATATAATATGGTGAAAGGCGATGATGGGATATGGCAGGTAAGCACTGATTCACTCACCGAGGGTTTTCATTATTATTCCCTGATTATTGACGGGGTAGCAGTTGCCGATCCGGCCAGTGAAACTTTTTATGGCATGGGGCGCATGGCCAGCGGATTTGAGGTGCCTTTCGCAGGAGACGATTACTATACACTCAAGCATGTCCCTCATGGCGATATCCGCATAAAAAAGTATTATTCAGATGTAACAAATTCTTTCCGTGAGTTTTACATGTACACGCCTCCGGGTTATGATGCAAATGTCAATGAAAAATATCCTGTGCTCTACCTTTTGCATGGTGGAGGTGAAGACCAGCGCGGGTGGGCCATGCAGGGAAAAACAGATATCATCATAGACAACCTCATCGCTCAAGATAAAGCTGTCCCCATGGTGATTGTTATGATTGATGGCAACCTACCGGTAAGATCCTTTGGAGAAGAGGGATTAAAAGTATTTGAAAAAGAATTAACCGAAAGCATTGTTCCATTTGTTGAAAAGAACTACAACGTAAAAACTGATGCTCAAAGCCGGGCCCTGGCCGGATTATCTATGGGAGGATTGCAAACCTTGTATGCAGGGATAAAGAATACCAATATGTTTTCGTACCTTGGTGTATTTAGTTCAGGATGGATTCATCCCGTGCAGAATGATTTGGCAGCGAAACAATATACATTTATGCAAAAAAATGCTGATAAAATCAACAGCGATTTGAACCGGCTTTGGATTTCCATGGGTGGTAAAGAAGATATCGCATGGAAAAATTGTCAGCTTATGATGGAAGAATTCGACAAGTTGAATATCCAATACACCTATAGTGAATACCCGGGAGGACATACCTGGCCGGTTTGGCGAAACAACCTGTATAATTTTGCACAAGTACTATTTAAATAAACTAATGTAAACTAATGAAAGCAATGATGTACAATAAGAATGAAAAACGATATCCTTACCACACCATCGCGATAAATATCCTTTTATTAGGCTTTTTTTCGTTCATCAGCATGGTTTCATTTTCTCAGAAACTTCAGCTTAATGATCTGGAATATTTTGAGGCCCACGGACTCAACGTGCTGGTGTTTAGCAGTGAATACAACGGTTTTTTCTTTGATGAAAAAACAGCCGGCATTGAATTAATCCATCATGGCGAGAGAACATCAACTGGTGGAGCCGTGCGTTTGCAAAACACCCCTGAGCAGTGGGATCTGATCCCAACCCTGGTTGACCGCCAGATAGATAAAGCCAACAACAGCATAGCCATAACATTGAGATATGAGGCTTTTGACTTTGATTCAAAGGTTAGCGTGACGCCAAAGGATGAAGGTTTTGTGATTGCGGTATCACTTGACAAGCCTGTTCCGGAAGAACTGGAGGGCAGGGCAGGGTTTAACATGGAGTTTCTGCCATCGGCTTATTTTGAGAGCAGTTATCTGGTGGATGGAAAGCCGGGAAATTTCCCCTTATATCCTTCGAGCAATACGATCATCAAGCATGATAGTACAAAAATACCTCAGTTTGAAGGTCATAATACTTTTGACGACCGGGGGCGCAATGAATACATTGTACCAAAACCGCTGGACAAAGGAAACCTGGTGGTGCTGGCACCGGAATCGCCGGAGCATTATATAAAAATTCAGTCAGCATCAGAAATCATGCTTTTTGATGGGCGAAACCTGGCTCAAAACGGCTGGTTTATAACCCGGAGTCTGCTTCCGGTCAACCAAACCGGCAAGGTACTGGAATGGTATGTGGAGCCTTACACCATTGAAGGCTGGATTCGGGAACCCAACATTGGTTTTTCCCAGGTAGGATACCATCCGGACCAACAGAAAGTGGCGGTCATCGAGCTGGATAAAAATGACACGCCCCTTCCACAAGCCGATGTATATGAAGTAACAGCTGAAGGAGAGAAGATAAAGCGTTTAACGGTGGAAACCACGGAGTGGGGCAGATACTTGCGGTACAATTACCTGAAAGCGGATTTCTCAGCGATAAATGCCCCGGGCTTGTACTACATTCAATACGGTGACCACACTACCAATACCTTTTCAATTGGAAATCATGTGTATGAAAACGTATGGCATCCTACTATGGATGTGTTTTTTCCCGTACAGATGGATCACATGACGGTGAATGAAGCTTACCGTACCTGGCATGGCACCCCTTTTATGGATGATGCCCTGCAGGCTCCGGTTAACATCCAGTTTTTTGATGGGTACAGGATGGATTCAGTGACCGATACAAAATACAAACCGCTAGAACGCATTCCCGGATTGGCTGTTGGTGGCTGGTTTGATGCCGGAGATTTTGATATTCAAACCGGTACCCATTGCCGTACGCTCCGGCACCTGGTTGATTCATGGGAGCATTTCAGGCCCGAACGTGATCAAACATTTGTTGACTATAATAGCCAGTATGTGGATATTCACCGTCCTGATGGCGAAATAGATATCCTGCAACAGATTGAGCATGGCACACTCAACCTGGTAGCCCAGCTTGAGAATATTGGCCATCCGGTACGGGGCATCATTGTGCCTAACCTGCATCAGTACCATCATCTGGGCGATGCTTCCACCGAAACCGATAACCTGCCCTATAACCCGGATTTAGCACCCTATGAAACAGATGGTGTTAGTTCAGGCACGATGGATGACCGGTGGGTATTTACAAACCGCAACCACATGCTCGACTATGCTACTGTTGCGGCCTTATCGGCTGCAAGCCGTGCATTAAAGGGATATAACGATGAATTGGCTGAAAAATGCATTACCCTGGTTGAGGATTTGTACACTGAAACCACAGAGATGATGAAGGATGCCAAGTCCAATCGGTTCTCACGTTGGGGGAGGTTCAGCGAAGTAGGTGCAGCATTGCAGTTGTTTATCACTACAGGTGAGCAGAAATATGCCGACAGGTACGAAGAGCTCATCTGGCCGGCTTTGGATGAAGCAGCTGAATGGACCCTTTCCATGGCATTACAAGCCATTCCATACATGGATGATCAATTTAAGGCAACATTAAAAGAATACGTGATCAATTATAAAGCAGAGCTGGAGAAACTTGAAAATGAGAACCCTTATGGTGTACCCATATCCACGGGGGGGTGGGCAGGTAATTCAGGGGTTATATCCTGGGCAACAACCAATTACCTTGCGCACAAAGCGTATCCTGATATTATAGATGCTGAATACGTATTTCGTGGGCTAAATTATATTTTCGGATGCCATCCATATTCAAACCTATCCTTTGTTTCGGCTGTTGGTACACGTTCCAAAAAAGTTGCTTATGGAAGCAACCGGGCAGATTACAGTTACATTGCCGGCGGCGTGGTGCCGGGTGTGCTTATCCTGAAACCCGATTTCCCCGAAAATAAAGAGAACTGGCCTTTCTTATGGGGTGAAAATGAATATGTAATCGACATTGGAGCGGCCTATGTGTTCCTGGCGAATGCAATAAATGCATTAGTGAACAACGAAGAATAAACAGCAGAATAAATAAAATACTATATCATGATGAATGGATTATCAATTAGAAACAGCATTAAAAAAACAATTTTATACATATTTTGTGTGCTGAGTACATGGAATATTGCAGCACAACAATATCCCTTTCAAAATCCTGAGCTTACTCCTGAAGAAAGGGCAAAAGACCTGATTTCAAGGCTAACCCTGGAAGAAAAAGCAGCCCTGATGTGCGATCAGTCGGATGCCATTCCCCGGTTGGGAATAAGAGAGTTCAACTGGTGGAGTGAAGCCCTGCACGGGCTGGCCAACAATGACAGCGTTACGGTTTTTCCGCAACCCATTGGCATGGCAGCATCCTTTGATGATGAACTGTTGTTTAAAATTTTTGATGCTACCTCGGATGAAACCCGTGCAAAATACCATGAGGCACTTCGCAGAGGATTGGGCAACCAACGGTTTTTGAGCCTTTCGGTCTGGACCCCGAATGTGAATATTTTCAGGGATCCACGCTGGGGACGGGGACAGGAAACTTATGGCGAAGATCCCTATCTCATGTCACGCATGGGTGTGTCTGTAGTGAAAGGATTGCAGGGACCCGAAGATGCCAAATATAAAAAACTGCTGGCATGTGCCAAGCATTATGCCGTGCATTCGGGACCCGAATGGAGCCGCCATGAACTCAATCTGAATAATGTCAATCCGCGCGAACTGTATGAGACCTACCTGCCTGCCTTCAAGGCCCTGGTGCAGGAAGCTGATGTACGTCAGGTAATGTGTGCTTATCAGCGGTTGGATGATGAGCCCTGTTGTGGTAACTCCCGGCTGTTACAACGCATTTTACGTGATGATTGGGGCTTTCAGCATATTGTAGTATCAGATTGCGGAGCCATTACTGATTTTTATACCACCCACAATGTGTCTTCTGATGCCATACATGCTGCATCAAAGGCTCTGCTGGCAGGTACCGATGTGGAATGTATCTGGGAAAACTACCCGTATAAAACACTACCTGAAGCAGTGGAGCGTACCCTAATCAAGGAGGAGGATATGGATAAAAGCCTGATGCGTGTAATAAAAGGCCGGATTGAATTGGGTGACTTTGATGATGACGCCCTTGTGCCCTGGTCTCAGATTCCCATGTCGGTTGTGAACAATGAGGAACACAGGCAACTGGCTCTGGAAATGGCCCGGAAATCCATGACCCTGCTACAGAACAACAACAATATCCTTCCTATAAAAAAATCAGTGAAGAAAATTGCGGTTATTGGGCCGAATGCCAATGATGAGCCTATGCTTTGGGGGAATTACAACGGAACTCCCATTCGCACAATATCCATCCTCGAAGGGATTGAATCAAAGGTTTCACCGGATAAAATTCTTTATGATAAAGCATGCGATTTGGTAGAAGACAAGGTCACGCAAAGCTATTTTGATCAAACCTCAATGAACGGGCAACCGGGGTTTAAAGCTACCTATTGGAATAACCCGGATCGCAAAGGCGAGGCTGTCACAACGGTACAAATAGTAAATCCAATAAAGAAAACAACTGCCGGACAACATGAATTTGCTCCGGGAGTGAAGCTGCAGGGATTTTCGGCTACGTTTGAAACAGAATTTACGCCCAAAGTAAGCGAGGAGATTGTTTTTAAAGGCGGGGCTACCGGATATTTCGAATTAATTGTGAATGATTCAACCTTAACAAGTTACAATAACTGGCGTACCCTGCCCACAAGAATACCTTTTGAGGTAGAGGCAGGGAAAACATACAACATAGAAATCCGTTATGCCCAGCTGGAGGATTGGCAGGCTAACATTGAGTTTAATTTTGGCAGGGAAGTAGATGTTGATTACACCGGGTTAATCAAAAAGCTTAAAGGAATTGATTTGGTCGTATTTGTCGGAGGTCTTTCAGGTCAGCTCGAAGGTGAAGAAATGCCGGTATCTTTCCCGGGGTTTAAAGGTGGCGATCGTACAAATATTGAACTGCCTGCTGTTCAGCGTAATTGCATGAAAGCCCTTAAGGAAGCGGGTAAAAAAATTGTGTTTGTAAACTGTTCCGGTTCAGCCATAGCCCTGGAGCCCGAAACAGAAACCTGTGACGCCATCCTTCAGGCCTGGTATGCCGGGGAGTCCGGTGGTCAGGCTGTTGCCGATGTGCTGTTCGGTGATTATAATCCAGCCGGGAAACTGCCGGTTACCTTTTACCGGAATTCCGATCAACTGGGTGATTTCGAAGACTACTCCATGAAAGGGAGAACCTACAGGTACACGGATGACGCACTGTTTCCCTTTGGCTTTGGCCTGAGCTATACAAACTTTGAAATTGGGGAAGGGACATTGAGTAAAACGGCCATTGCCGCAGATGAAACCATCCGGTTGAACGTTCCTGTGACCAATTCAGGCAAATACGATGGAACTGAAATTGTTCAGGTATATGTCAGGAAAGTCAATGATATTGAAGGACCCTTAAAAACCTTAAAAGGATTTAAGAGGGTAACCCTGAAAGCAGGTCAGAAAGAACAGTTCTCAATTGAGCTTCCTCCTTCATCCTTTGAGTTTTACAATTGGGAACAACGAAAGATGGCGGTAAATCCGGGCGAATATGAGGTATTGTACGGGAATAGTTCGGATAATGATGATTTGAAAATGACTAAGGTTGTTATTAAGTGATCAGTCAAATACATAGATGATGCAAATGGCATTCTCATGTTCATTCATCAGATATTGGACGATGAGAAAAATTTTATATTTTTAAGATTACTATAAAGATTGAATTATATGACAAGAATAGCTTTGATTTTCATTACATTAGCCTGTGCCTTTTACAACAGCGCTGCACAAAACCCCATCATCCAGACGAATTATACAGCCGATCCGGCTCCTTTGGTTCATAACGGCAAAATGTATTTGTATACGTCCCATGATGAGGATGAATCAACATGGTTTACCATGAATGACTGGCGACTCTATACCACCGAAGATATGGTTAACTGGACCGATCATGGAGCTGTGCTGGCATATTCAGACTTTAGCTGGGCAAAAATGAATGCCTGGGCACCTCAGTGTATTGAACGCCATGGCAAGTTTTTCATGTACGTTCCACTAACCATGAAAAACAACCAAAATGCCATCGGGGTAGCTGTGGCAGATAACCCATACGGGCCATTCATTGATCCATTGGGAAAGCCGTTGGTACAAAGCGGACATGGTGATATTGATCCAAGTGTGTTCATTGATGACGATGGACAGGCTTATCTTTATTGGGGTAATCCAAATTGCTATTACGTTAAGCTGAATGAAGATATGATTTCCTATGAAGGCGATATTGAAAGGATACCCATGGTGCCGGAATCCTTTGGGAAAAGGGAAGGAAACCCTGACAGACCGACACTGTATGAGGAAGGTCCATGGTTGTATAAACGAAACGATATGTATTATTTGTTGTTTGCAGGTGGTCCTATTCCTGAGCACATCGGCTACTCTACAAGCAATAGTCCGACCGGCCCATGGGAATACCAGGGCGTTTTAATGCCAACAGAAGGAAGCAGTTTTACCAATCATCCTGCCATAGTGGATTATAAGGGCAATACCTACTTTTTTTACCACAATGGCGCATTACCCGGAGGAGGTGGTTTTACCCGTTCGGTATGTGTGGAAGAAGTATCCTTTAACAACGATGGTACAATACAATCTTTAAAAATGACTGAGGGAATCGAAAAGGGCCTTACCACCATTAATCCTTATATTAAAAATGAAGCGGAAACCATGGCATGGTCTGAACATGTTAAGGCCATGAAAAATGAGCAGGTTGGTGTATTTGTCACGGCGAAAGTAAATGGAGCCTATACTAAAATCAAAGGAGTAGACTTTCGTCAAAACGGGCCATCAAAATTTTCCGCAAGAGTTGGTACTACTCATAATGGAGATGTTTCAATGGAAATAAGACTGGATAATCCTGAAGGTGAGTTAATCGGAAGCCTGAACATACCACTCACCGGTGGAGATGACAGATGGGCTTTGGTTTCAACGGATGAATTGGCCACAGTTTCAGGTGTGCATGATATATGCTTTGTTTTCAAAGGCAAAGCCCCCAGCAACATAATGTATTTTGATTATTGGATGTTCTCAGAATAAGTTGTTTCGGGCTACCGGGGTTATAACGCAAAGTCTTTATCTGTAAAGAACGGATAATAATTATCCTATAAAAAATCACAGTTTAAGTCATAAAACTTGCATAGATATTTGCTTTTTTAAAAATAAGTGTTATTTTTACACTATTAAATAAGTGTACTATAAACACTTATTTAGTGCTTTTTGAAACTAACTTTCTAAATTCATTGGACATGCTACGTCTCCATTTTTTAATCCTCAGTTTTTTTATTTCGCTTTTTTCGTTTGGTTGGGCCGCTAACACGGTAGTCAGCCCCGATGGTAAATTGTTGGTTTCCGTTTCAGCAATTGATGGTGTTCCGGAATACAAGGTTACATACAATGGAAAAGTTTTTCTTGAAGATTCACCCCTGGGGTTAATAACCAATGTAGGGGATTTTTCTAAAGGATTGAAACTTGTTGAAGAATATAAAATTTCAGAAGTAAACGATAAATATGAACTACCCAACATCAAAAAAAGCCAGGTGCATTACCATGCCAATGAGGCGGTTTTTTCCTTTCTGAAAGATGGTGAAGAAGCTTTTGATGTAATATTCAGGGTGAGTAATAATGACGTGGCTTATAAATATAAGGTATACCGTCAGGGCGATAGCCTTAGCTGTGTGATAAATAAGGAAGCGTCCGGTTTTTTATTTCCGGAAGGAACAACTACGTTTTTATGTCCGCAAATGAAGCCCATGACCGGATTTGCCCGTACCGCACCAAGTTATGAAACGGCCTATACCGCGGATGCCCCCATGGGTCAAAACGGATGGGGCGGGGGATATACTTTTCCCTGTCTGTTCCGGGTAGAAGAAATGGGATGGGTATTGATTTCCGAAACTGGTGTCGATAGCCGGTATTGTGCCAGCCGGTTAATAGGTCATGATGGTGGACTGTACACCATAGGTTTTCCCCAGGAAGGTGAAAACAATGGTAACGGAACCTCAGAGCCTGGAATACCTTTGCCTGGCGAAACACCCTGGCGTACCATTACCCTGGGAGAAACCCTCGGGTCCATTGTAGAAACCACCATTCCTTTTGATGTGGTGGAGCCAAAATATGAAGCTTCTAAAGAATATGAATACAGCCGGGGAACCTGGAGTTGGATCATCAAAATGGATGGAAATACCACCTTTCCGGTACAGAAAGAATACATTGATTTTAGTGCGGAATTAGGGTATGAAACGGTGTTGGTGGATGCCCTCTGGGATACTCAAATTGGTCGTGAGAAGGTTGAGGAACTGGCTGCTTATGGCAAAAGCAAAAATGTTGATTTGTACCTTTGGTATAATTCGAATGGATATTGGAATGATGCCCCTCAGGGCCCACGGGATATTATGGACAATCCCATTGCCCGTCGGGAAGAAATGGCCTGGATGAAAAGCATTGGTATACGTGGCATAAAAGTGGATTTTTTTGGTGGTGATAAGCAGGTTACCATGAAACTGTACGAAGATATTCTTTATGATGCCAATGATTATGGGTTGTTGGTAGTTTTTCACGGCTGCACCTTGCCCAGGGGTTGGGAGCGCATGTATCCCAATTTTGCTTCAAGTGAGGCTGTGTTGGCCAGTGAAATGCTTCATTTCTCCCAGGAAAGGTGTAATACCGAGGCCTTCAGCGCCTGCCTGCATCCCTTTATAAGAAATGCGGTGGGCAGCATGGATTTCGGAGGCAGTGCCTTAAACGAATTTTACAATGCCAATAATACTCCTGGTGTTGGTACAAAACGGTTAACTTCAGACGTCTTTGCCCTTGCAACGGCAGTGTTATTCCAAAGCAGTGTCCAGCATTTTGCCCTGGCCCCGAACAACCTCACCGATGCTCCGGAATGGGCCATTGATTTTATGAAAAAAGTGCCTGCCACCTGGGATGAAATACAGTTTATTGATGGCTATCCGGGTAAATTCGTCATCCTGGCCCGCAGGCATGGAAATACATGGTATATTGCCGGAATTAATGCGCAGAATGAAGCATTAAAAACAAAAATAAAACTGCCAATGCTTCAGGCGGGTGATGAGTTAACTTTTTATAAGGATGACAATCAATTAAAAGGGAAGGTAACATCAGTCAAATTAAATAAACGTCAGGAAATGGAGGTGACCATCCCAACCAACGGCGGATTGTTGATTGTAAATTAAGGATATGTGACAAGATATTACTAATTAAACAGGAACATCATGAAGCAAATCTTTTTCCTGGCTGGTATTATTTGCCTTAGTACGACTTTGATTACCAATAGCTTAGCGCAAAAAACCCACAATCCCATCATTCATGCTGATGTACCCGACATGTCGATGATTCGGGTAGATGACACTTATTACATGAGCAGCACCACCATGCACATGAATCCTGGGGTACCCATCATGAAATCAACGGACTTGGTAAACTGGGAACTGGTTAGTTATGCTTATGATGTATTGGGTGACAATGATGCACTAAACCTCGAAAACGGCCAAACAGCTTATGGCAGGGGTTCCTGGGCAAGTTGTTTACGCTATCATGATGATACGTATTATGTCAGTACTTTTTCGGCTACAACCGGAAAAACTTATATTTTTTCTACAAAAGACATAGAAAACGGCCCGTGGAAGGAGCATTCTTTCAGCCCATCCCTGCATGATAATACCCTGTTTTTTGATGACGATGGAAAGATATTCCTGATTTGGGGCGCCGGCACGCTTCGCTACGTGGAGCTTAAGGAAGACCTGTCTGGTACCAGGCCCGAAACGGAGCGGGTGCTCATCAAAAATGCTAACAAGCCCATCAAAGAAGATATCATGCTGCCGGCAGAAGGTTCACAACTATTTAAAGTAAAAGGGAAATATTATCTGTTCAATATTATTTGGCCGCAAGGGGGCATGCGCACTGTGCTGATTCATCGCGCAGATAAGCTAACCGGTCCCTGGGAAGGAAGAGTGGCTTTACAAGACAAGGGTGTAGCCCAGGGCGGACTGATTGACACGCCTGATGGCCGCTGGTTTGCATTTCTGTTCCGCGACTATGGCGCTGTGGGCCGCATCCCTTATCTGGTACCGGTAACCTGGGAAGATGGCTGGCCCGTTTTGGGTGTGGAAGGTAAGGTGCCCGAAACATTGAATCTTCCCGCCAGCAAAGGGTTGATACCTGGTATCGTGGCTTCGGATGAGTTTGACCGTAGTATAAATGATCCTGACCTGCCTCTGGTATGGCAATGGAACCACAAACCTCAGGATAAATTTTGGTCGGTTCACGACCGCGAAGGTTACCTGCGCCTCACCACCGATAGGGTAGATACTGCTTTTGTGATGACCAGAAATACCCTCACTCAAAGGACAATTGGTCCGGAGTGCAGTGGCTCCACATCTCTTGATGTATCAAATATGAAGGAAGGTGACTTTGCCGGACTGGCTTTATTGCAGCAACATTTTGGACTGGTAGGCGTAAAGGTTGAAAATCAGAAAAAATCCATTGTCATGGTAAGCGCTGAAACAGGCTCACCCATTGAGATGGAAAGGATCCCCCTTGAGCAGAAAGTTGTTTTTCTCAAAGCGGCATGTGATTTCAGAAGCCGGAAGGATGTTGCTTATTTTCAATACAGCCTGGATGGCAAAACCTGGGAATCCATTGGAGATGCTTTAAAAATGTCATATACCCTGCCGCATTTTATGGGGTACCGCTTCGGCTTGTTTAATTATGCTACCATGGAACCGGGTGGATATGTTGATTATGATTTTTTCAGAATTACAGATAACATGGAAATTTCTCCCTAAAGTGGATACACCGTTATAGCTTTTTCTGACCGAAAAAAAACAGTGATATTTATCATAAAAAAAGGACAATTGAATGAAATTTTTTTAATATTTGTATAATATCCATTGACTAAAAACCCACAAGGTTTATTATGGAGCTATCAAAAAAAATCCGCCAACTGCTGGTAATCGTAATACTACTTTTACCTTATAACGAATTATTTTCAAAATCAAGTGTTCGATTTCAAAACCTAAATAAAAAATACGGTATATCCATCCGGGACGCCAATGAAATATGCCGGGGCGATGATGGTTTTATTTGGGCTTCTTCCCGGTTTGGGATTATGCGTTTTTCCATGGATGATTACCGGATTTATACTCTGCCTTATGAATCCTCTGATGTTATCACAGTGAATTTAGCCTCCAAAAATTCCCTGCTCTACGCCTATACCAATAACGGACAAATCTTTATTTACAATCAGATATCAGATCGGTTTGAATTGTTAATAAACCTTTATGAAAAACTAAATGATTCCAAGCTTACTGTTAGTAGAATAATTATTGATCAACACAACAGGTTATGGATATCCACATCGGTAGGATTATATAATTTCAGCAACAACAAATTAAAAAAAGCAATCGGAGGAGATAACATTACCTACTTATGTTGGTATGATGAGAATCAATGCTTTTATGCTACTGACAAGGGTATAAGTGTATTTAATATCCTTACATGGAACAGTCAGATTATTTATGACAGGCCTGTATGTGAGAATTATACCGTCTCCAAATTATTTTACGATGAGCAAGAAGATGAAATTTGGGTAGGTACTGTTTCAGCCGGGTTATTTGTTTTAAAAGTAAGGGGAGAAACACTTTATAAGAAAGTGGTAGAAGGCATTCCGAAACAACCGATATTGGCCATTGAAACAAATACAGATTCAACCATCCTGGCTGGTATTGATGGTCAGGGTATATGGGAGATTTGTAAACGTGATGGTAAGGTGTTAAACACATACAAGGAAGATATAAACGATATAAATTCCTTAAAAGGAAATGGAATTTATGATTTGTACCGTGATGAGAATAACCGGATATGGGTGTGTTCCATTGGTGGTGGCGTTTCTTTTTTTGACCAGGAAAATGATTTGATTCAGAACATTAAGCATGTTACAAACAATCCTAATTCGCTTATTGATAATGATGTAAAGTATATTTTGGTAGACAGGGATGACAACATTTGGTTTGCAACCAACAATGGCATTAGTTTCTGGAACAGGACAACAAATAACTGGCAATCATTTTATCACAATGAAAAAGATCATGCCCAGGTATTTTTATCGCTTTGTGAAGACAATGAAGGAAATATATGGGCAGGATCATATTCCTCGGGAATCTATATTCTTGACAGAGAAACCGGAAATGAACTGAAGCATTTATCGGCCTGGCAACCCAATTATGAATGCAACTTTATTTTTGATTTGTATAAGGATAGCGAAGGGGATATATGGATTGGTGATGTCAAAGGCAACTCAGGATATTTTTGTTCGAATACCAGTGACTTTGTTCCACTTAATGATCAATCCATCAACGCCCTCGCCGAACATAAAAATGGTCAGATGATACTGGGTACAAGTTTTGGGGTCTCACTATATGATAAACGAACAGGTACAATTCAAAAACTATTGAATGGATATCTTGTAAGTGATTTATGTATTTTAAACAATACAATTTGGATAAGTACGATTGGTGACGGCGTTATCCAATACAACATCGATACAAAAAATACCAGGAAGTATAAAGTAAAGGATGGCCTTCCTTCCAACTTTGTTAACAGCATATACTATAAAGATGCTTTTTTCTGGTTTGGTACAGAAAATGGTCTGTGTCGTTTAAATCCCTTAGATAACAGCATACTTACCATTGAGCACTTTGGTGAATCCAGTGTTTCATTTAATTACAAATCTGTTGACACACTTGAAAACGGGAGAATGATTTGGGGTACCAATGATGGTGCGTATATTTTTAATTCTGATATTACGGAAAACGATCGGACTGGAGGACAAATATTTTTTCAGGAGCTGGCTGTTTCCGGCCGCTCTATCCGCGACACATCATTTTTTAATTTAACATCTCCCTTAGACAGTTTGTCGGTATTGACGCTAAACTATAATCAAAACACAATCTCCCTGGAATTATTACCCATTGGTGTGTCATTACCATTTTCAAAATTTTCATGGAAACTTGAAGAAAATGACCCAAAGTGGAGTCCGGTATCTGCCAACCGTATTATAACATATACCAATATACCAAGTGGAGAATACATGCTAAAAATCCGAATGTATGATAATTCAGCCAGAAGAATCCTTGATGAAAGGAGCATTGTCTTAAATATTATTCCCCCTTTTTGGGAAACCTGGTGGTTCAGAACACTAATGGTGGTTTTCGTATTCTCCGTTGTAATTTTTCTTATATCGTACTATGTCGACAAGTTAAAAAAACAACATTCAGAAGAAAAAATCCGGTTTTTTACAAACACAGCACATGATATACGCACATCGCTCACCCTCATCAATGCACCAATTGAAGAGCTTAACAAGGAAAACAACCTGTCAGAGTTTGGGATACAATGTTTAAACACAGCCACGGAGCAGGTACAAAAGCTTTCTTCGGTTGTAAATCAGTTGATGGACTTTCAAAAGGCTGATATAGGTAAAGAAAGGATGAAACTTTCGATGTCCGATGTGGTTGAAGTGGTAAGAGGCAGGGTGTTGATGTTTGAGTCCTACGCAAAAAAGCAGGGGATAAAACTTATTTTCAATACTAATCAGTCCGGATACATGACTGCGATTGATGAAAACATTATTGAAAAAGTTATAGATAACCTTATATCTAATGCCATAAAATATTCTCAGGCTCCTGGTGAGGTTGAAATATCGCTGGAATGCAGTCCTAAAAAATGGATACTGGATGTACGGGATTACGGGCTCGGGATTAGTAAAAAAGCTCAAAAACAGTTGTTTAAGGAGTTTTACAGAGCTAATAATGTCATTAATTCAAGAATTGTAGGTTCTGGTATTGGCTTGTTACTTGTGAAAATTTATGTCAACATGCATTCTGGTACCGTTAGTTGTATCAGTAAGAAAAAAGTAGGTTCAACATTTCGTGTTGAAATACCCTACAAAAGCTCCACAAAAAATCCGGTTAAAAAAGTAAATCATAATTTCACCCTCACTGCAGACATCAATACCACAAATAAACCGGTTGAACGGGAAGCTATTCCTTTAGATGCGGGTGTAAGAATGAAGGTGTTGATAGTGGAAGATCATGAGGAGTTAAGCAATTTCTTGCGTTCAGCCTTGCAACATGATTTTGAGATTACCTTGACAGAAAATGGAGTAGAAGCCTGGAAATTTATTAAAAAAGCCATCCCAGATTTGGTGGTCTCAGACATTATGATGCCAAAAATGGATGGGTTTGAACTCTGTCAAAAGATTAAATCAACCTATGAAACGTCACATATTCCTGTTATCCTTTTAACCGCCTTAACAGGTAAGGCTGAAAAGTTGCGTGGTATGGGCCTTGGGGCAGATGATTATTTAACCAAACCCTTTGATGTAACGTTATTAAATCAGCGGATTAAGACCATTGTACAAAACAGGAAACTGGTCAAGGATAAGGCTTTGAAAATGATTAAACTTGATCTTCAGGATACCAAACCAATCCTGGAAAATGAACTCAATGATCAATTCGTCAGAAAAATGACAGCAGTTGTCCGGTCAAATATTTCTAATCCTGAATTTAATAAAAACACTTTTGCGGCTGCTATGAATGTCAGTGCTTCCCTTTTGTATAAAAAAGTTAAGGCCCTTACCGGACAGTCACCAACTGATTTTATCAAATCCATAAGGATGGATTATGCTGTTGAATTATTACAAACACAGCATTACACCATTACAGAAGTGAGTGAAATGAGTGGATTTTCCAGTGTAGGTTATTTCAGTACGGTCTTTAAAAAGTATTATAAAAAATTACCTACAGAAGTGTTAGTTTCATGATACAGGTGCCTTTTTCCTTACAATAAATTGTACTGAATTGCTGAACTGCTATCCCCGGTTTTAAATACTGTATTGTTCCTTTTTGTTTTACTATCCCCATGTTTTTTGAAAATAGCTCAAAAGGGCAATAGTGCCTATTCCTTTCTTACCAAACATTATGTAATACACACACATTCAATGAGATAAAAAAGTATCTAAAATTATAAATTAAATATCTAAAATTATAAAAAGGGGTTTGGTAGCCTGGTTATATTTGTTTCAACTAACTAACAAATAATGCCTATGACTGCTAAATGCCTTAATAAATTATATCCCCTGATCAATATTTCCCTGAATAAGATAATCCACCAGAGTACCTGCAAAAAAAAACTGCGGGAGGGTAATGTCCAAAACAATAGATTTCATCAGAATGTGGTATTCCGGATGCATGCATTCAAAATTAAATAATGCCAGAAACTTACGTTATCAATTAAAACTATCATTATGATGTAACGCGACTAACTAATTGAATTACAATTTATTTATCGCTTGCCTATGTTTAACTAATCTTTTTATCTAAAATTTAATCAACTATGAAAAAATGCAAACTTTTAATGGTGACTTTGATCATGTTACCACAATTTCTGTTTTCGACTCTTATCTATGGCCAGACACAGGAGGTACAGGGTAAGGTAGTCGATGAAGATGGCAATCCCATGATCGGGGTTAACGTTGTTGTTGAAGGTACCACAAGGGGAGTAATAACTGACCTGGATGGTGAGTATACTATTGAAGCAGGGCCTGAAGCCATATTGATGTTTTCTTTTGTTGGCTACAATTCCGAAAGAGTGGAAGTCGGTAACCAGACTCAGATTGATGTAACACTTCTTCCCGACATTACCCAACTGGAGGATGTTGTGGTGGTTGGTTATGGCACGCAGACCAGGCAAAACCTTACCGGGTCAATTTCAAAAGTTACTGCTTCGAAAATTGACCGTAAGCCGGTTAGCTCTGTCGAATCAGCCCTCCAGGGTGAAGTTGCGGGAGTTACTGTTGTAAATAATGGCGGGCCGGGGGTTACGCCTACGGTACGTATTAGGGGTATTGGATCCATTAATTTCGAATCTGATCCGTTGTATGTAGTGGACGGTATCCCTATTGGAGACCTGAACAACATTGATATGAAAGACATCGAATCAGTTTCAGTGCTGAAAGATGCTGCCTCTGCGGCAATATACGGTTCACGCGCTGCACAGGGGGTGATTCTTATCACTACAAAACAAGGGGATCGTTCAGGTAAATTAAAAGTAAATATTGATGCATCCACCGGTATGCAAAATGCCTGGAAAAAACTTGATTTATTGAATACAGATGAGTACATTCAATTTGCTACTGAATTGATGACCAATGCAGGTGATGATTTACCACCAAGGTTTTCAAATCTGGATCAACCGGTATATGAAGGGGCCGATCAAACATTTGCCCAAACAAATACCGACTGGCAGGAGGAAATGTTCCGCTCAGCCCCGATATCACAGGTGAATGTAAGTTTATCCGGAGGAAACGAAAATTTCCGTTTATACACTTCCTATGGCAGGTTTGTCCAGGAAGGCATCATGCTGGGTACGGATTATGGACGCCATAATTTCCGGATCAATACGGAAAGTAAGGTGAATAATTTTCTCACTATAGGAGAAAATTTTAAGGCTACTTACAGTGAACGGACCAATCAAAGAACAGACGGTGGCCGTACAGTAATTAAGCATATGTTGCACCAGATTCCATACATACCTGTCTATGACCCCACAAAAACTGGCGGGTTTGGCGGGCCTGAAACCCCTGATGGTAGTGATGCAGTTAACCCTGTACGTCTTGCTACATTAGATGAAGATAAAACGTATGTAATCAACCTTATAGGTAATGCTTATGCCGAATTAAGGTTCGCTGACTGGTTAACATTTCGTTCGAGTGTGGGTATGGAATACACATCCAACAGAAACACCATTCAATTGCCAATCTATAATACAGGGTTCAATACACGTGTGGATAATGAGTTGACGGATAACAGGTTTACTTTTTTCTCTCCGATTTTCACCAATCAGTTGACATTTAACCATACAATTGGCAGTCATTTTATCAATGCGGTGGTTGTGGCTGAACAACAGAAAACAAAACGGTTTGTTCTTGAAGGCTTTGGTGAGCAAACTACCAATGAGTTGGACCAATTATCTGGTGCTACTGCGCAAAGAGTGAATGGATTTAAGGAAGAAACAGTGCTACTGTCATATGCAGGTAGGGTAAATTACGCTTTTGCAAATAAATACCTGTTGAATTTCTCAATCCGCCGTGATGGTTCATCCGTGTTTGCTCCCGGAAAAAAATGGGGTTATTTCCCCGGAGGTTCTCTCGGCTGGGTTGTGAGCGAAGAAGGATTTATGGATAACCTGAGTGTAATCTCTAACTTAAAATTACGCGCCAGTTATGGTACCCTTGGGTTCAACAGACTACCGCCTTATCCCTGGCAGGCAGTAATTGCTTCAAATACTACAGTAGCATTGAATAATAATTATAGTGATAATCAGGGAGCCTATTTTGATAATTTACCCAACAGAGATTTAGAGTGGGAGATTACCACAATGTCAAACGTGGGATTTGATTTAAGTTTGATGGACGAATCCATTACCATTTCTGCTGAATATTTTGAAAGAGAGACAGAGAACCTGATTGTGAATAATCCGTTACCTACCTCTATGGGATATAATGAAAATCCTGAGACTAACATAGGGGACATGAAAAACTGGGGATATGAATTCACAGCAGGGTACAATAAAACTGTGGGTGAATTTCAGTTTTCAGCTGATGCTAACATAAGTTTTATCGAAAATGAAGTATTGCAGTTAAGTATTGCCCAACCTTCTCTTAATATGGGCGCTGTAACTTCAGATTATGGTGGGGGAACCTTTACACGAACTACTCAAGGCTATCCTATACAGGGTTTTTATGGGTATATTGTGGAAGGTATCTTCCAGTCGCAAGATGAAATTGACGCCTTAAACGATCCGGAAAATGATGTTTACTACCAGAATGAGTCTACCAGTCCGGGTGATCTTAAATTTAAAGACATCAACGGACGTGATGAAAATGGAGATCTCACTGGAGAACCTGATGGAATAATTAATGAAGATGATCGTACCTTTATTGGTAGCCATATTCCTGATTTTTCATACGGTCTTAACCTTTCGGCAAATTATAAAGGGTTTGATGCATCATTATTCATCCAGGGTGTTTATGGTAACGAAATATATAACGGAACCAAAGTATTGACCCAAGGAATGATGCGTTTGTTTAACGCTGACAAAGCAGTACTTGATGCATGGACGCAGGCCGAACCAAATACGGATATTCCAAGAGCTGTTAATGGCGATCCCAACAACAATGCACGTACTTCTTCCCGTTTTGTGGAAGATGGTTCTTACCTAAGATTAAAGAATCTGACACTTGGATACACGCTGCCACAAAATTTATTGTCAACCATTTCCGGTGGAAATATTGCTAGTTTCCGGCTATATTTCACCGCTCAAAACCTGTTGACATTCACCGGTTATTCCGGTTACGATCCTGAAATCGGGGCTTCAACCATTTATTCAGGGAATGACGCAAGGTTACTCCAGGGAGTAGATTTTGGTTTTTATCCACAGCCCAGAACGTTCATTTTTGGGGTAAATATGTCATTCTAAGCACTAAATTTATTTAGCAACATTAAAAAAATGATGAAAATGAAAATAAAATATAAATTATCGTTTCTTTTGGTACTCATTCTTGCAGTAGCTTGCGATGAGAGCCTGTTGGACCAGTCAAATCCCAATCAGTTTACTGTGGAACAGTACTATGTAAATGCCGACCAGTTAACGGCAGCTACGAATGGGGTGTATGCCCTGTTTTATGGTTCCGATTCATGGGGCCGCATGTTGCAATATTTCTCTGATGCCCGTGCTGATGAGCATGCTGCCGGAGGAGGACAGCTTGAAGTGCATAACAGGCAATTGCTGGATGGTACCTATGACAATACAAATTTTACTATTCAGGCAGCATGGAGGGGAATGTACAGGATGATTCACAGGGCCAACGCTGTTATTCAATTCGGTTCTCAGATTGAAGACATAGAACCCTCACTGCTTAATCAGAGAATAGCTGAAGCAAAATTTCTACGTTCCTATTCATATTACTACTTAGTGGTTAATTGGGGCAGGGTTCCACTGTATACTGAATTTGCCGAATCTCCTGACGATGCCCAGCCCCTTGCTGAAGAATCCGCTATATATCAATTAATGGAAACCGATTTGACGGATATTCAGGAACACCTAAAATGGGTGTATGAAGGCGATGATATTGGCCGGGTAAACAGAGGGGCTGCTAAGTTATTGCTGGCAAGGGTCCTCATGCATCAGGGTAAATATAGTGAAGCCCTTCAGGAGCTGGAGGATATAGACCAAGATGGTCCCTATAAGCTGGTCGATAATTACTATGATAACTTCATGGAAGAAACCGAGTACAACGAGGAATCTATTTTTGAGATTGGATTTGCCGGTGACGGTTTTGACTGGAGTGAATCTGGTAATAATACCAATCAGAGATCCACAATAATGGCCCAGGACTACAGTCCGGTAGCCTGGAGAAACATGATTCCTTCCAATAAATTGCTCAATTCATTTGAACATGCCGATCACGGAGCTGATAAAACAGATCCGCGATTAGCAGAAACAGTCTATTTCTCAGGCGATACCTTTGGTCCTGCAGACGATCCCATCGTCCTCACGGATGAGATGCAAAATGGCGCTACTTCTGTTTTTCACGGCGATGAAGTTAATGCCAGTTGGAAAAAGTATCAGCCCATGTATAAAATGGATCCGGGCGGATATTATACCTCTAACATTAATTACCGGAATATGCGTTTTGCTGAGGTGCTGCTTAAGCTGGCTGAATGTGAAAACGAAACCGGCGATCAGGATGCTGCTATTAATTATCTGAATAGAATTCGGGCTCGTGCCAGTGTGGACATGCCTCCTTACCCAACTGAAGATTTTCCAACCAATAGCTATGATGAGGTGATGCGCGCCATCATGCATGAATCTTTGGTGGAATTTGCAAATGAGAAATTACGGGTACTGGATCTTGCACGGTGGCGAAAAAATGGAAAATTTTCAACGTTAAATCCTGATCCTGTAGATTATATAGCAAATAATCCCAATAAAGCTTTATTGGTACTTCCGCATGATGAAACTAGTAGAAATATTAACATAGATTGAGTTTAGGTTAGTAGTTAGTCGTTAGTTAGGTTGTTTGTCTTTTTTATGATTCCATAAAACGGACAAGCAAAAAAAGCGAAAAGATATCAGCAAAAATCATAGATTAAGCGATGTCTTTTCGCTCTCTTTTTTATAGTAAAAAATATTATTCTCATTCACGGCAAAGAATAGTTTTGGAAATAAATTGATTCCATTATTTTTGAAGAATGCAGGCTGCAATTTTTTTATCTGTTTTTATCAGCCGTTGAATGAATATGAAGCATGTTATAAAAAAATATAATGGAAAGCTGCAAATAGCATTGTTGCTGTATTTTTTTATCGGACACACCATTGTTTCTGCTCAGGCAGAAAGGTATGCTGCTGCTCAGGTAGAAAAAAAGACGGAATTACCGGATAGTAAGATTTTATTTCAATCCCTGCCCGAAAACTTCGAATATAATGGTATCCGTTGTATTCTTAAGGATTATAAAGGGTTTATGTGGTTTGGCACCGATGACGGGCTGATACGTTATGACGGTGTGAATCAATACCTTTATGAGTATTCCGCTGACGATTCAACAACCATAAGCCATAACAGCATCATCTCCCTTGCAGAGGATAAAAATAAAAATCTATGGGTAGGAACAGCACAGGGCCTTTGTGTTTATAACCGGGAGAAAGATGCATTTGTCCAAGCAGGAGATAAAACACAGGTTCTCAGTCGCCTGAACAACACTTACATCAGTGCGTTGTATGTCGGTGCCGACAACCGGTTATGGATTGGTTCCTTTGGTTATGGTTTGCATACGTATGATCTCAATAACAATATTCTTCGCCATTATCCTGTTGCACAGAATGACCCCTCAACCATTAGCTCAAACAGGATTACCTGCATCGCTCAGGATAAAATAAAGAATATCTGGATTGGTACGCAGCAAGGACTGATAATGTTTTCAAACTATACCTGGCAGTTTCAAAATATTGGTGCGGATACCCCCCTGTACTCAGACATAAGCAATGACCATATTACTTCCCTTGAAGCTGATTCAGCCGGGAACATCTGGGTGGGATCTTCCGGTGGCGGACTTACCAAAATATCCTACCACAACAATGACTTTTCCTTTAGCCAATATAATGAGAATTCCTATCCCGGACGTTTATCCACCAACAATGTGTTAACCCTTGATGCTGATGAGAAAGGTTTTCTTTGGATTGGTACTGAAAATGGTGGGTTGAACCGCCTCAATGTAAAAACAGATTGGATAGATGTATTTCAAAAACAGCAAGGAAATCATTTTAGCCTAAATAGCAATTCAATCTGGAGCGTGTATGTGGATCATCAGGGAAGAATCTGGATTGGAACCTACAATGCTGGAATTAATGTGATTGATGAAAAATACCGTAAGTTTGAATCACATTATGCCAATGCTTACAATAAAAACGGATTGCCGGATGATGATGTTACAGCCTTTGCAGCTGATGATCAAGACAACATCTGGATAGCCACTGATGGGGGAGGAGTGTCTAAGTATTACCCAAATTCCGGGAATTTCAGGCCTTTAAATCATTTTACAGGGAATATTCAACCACTTGAAAACACAAACATTCAGTCTTTACTGTATGACCAATACGGAGCACTTTGGATAGGTACCTGGGGCGACGGCGTTTACCGCTTCAAGAATGGCTTGACTACATCCGTGCCCTATAGCTCTTCGAAAAGGCATCGCATAGGTAAGTACAATATATTTTCCATTTTTGAAGACAAACAACAGAATATTTGGGTGGGAACAGCCGGCAATGGGTTGTTTAAATTAAATCCAATTACCGGTAAACTTAATCCCGTGACATTGGTCAACCCTTCTGACATTCTCACAACTGATTCTTATGTTACTTCTATCCTCCAGGATTCAACCGGCATACTTTGGGTTGGAACCCTTCATGGGCTGGTGCAACTCAGGGAACAAGCAGATTCCGGCTATGTATGCACTGATTTATCCAATACGGTTTACTTCAGTGCCCTTAGCAGCATAAGCATAAACATGCTTTTTAAAGACAGCAAACAAAACATCTGGATTGGAACCACTGATAATGGGTTAAACCTGCTGGATTACAATGCAGATAGCATCAAGGTGTTTCAAAAAAAGGACGGACTTCCTTCGAATGCCATAAGGGGTATTGCCGAAGACCGGAAAGGCAATATCTGGGTTACCACAAACAGGGGCATGGTTAGTTTTGTTCCCGACTCCATGAAATTTACTACTTATACCACCGAAGACGGGTTAAACTCCAATGAGTTTTATTCCCGCTCTATACTAAGATCAACAGCGGGAGCCATCTATGTTGGCGGAGAAAATGGCTTTAATATCATTGTTCCGGATGAAATCAGTAAAAATAATGTTGTTCCACCGGTTTATCTTTCGAGCCTTAAAATAAACAACCAACCGGTGGTGATTGGGGGTAAAAACTCGCCTTTGAAAAAGCATATTAGCGAAACCAGGGAAATTATCCTGAAACATACGCAATCTTCATTTACGATAGAGTTTATTGCCTTGAATTATACCCGTCCTGCACATAATCAATACAAATATAAACTTGAAGGTTTTGATGAGGAATGGAATGATGCCGGAACAAATCGTTCAGCTACCTATACTAATATCAGACCAGGTAAATATGTTTTCATGGTGATGGGGTCCAACAACGATGGCGTTTGGAATGAGACACCAACACAGGTAACGATTGAAATTGAACCACCACTCTGGAAAACCTGGTGGGCGATTCTGGGATATGTATTATTGACCCTGACAGTGATCATTCTTTTCCTGCGTGCCTGGAATGAACGTATACGGATAAAAAATGAGTTGAAACTGGAAAAAATGGCCCGGGAAAGAGAGCATGAGCTTAATGAATCTAACATTCAGTTTTTCACAGATATATCTCATGAGTTTCGCACCCCCCTGAGTTTAATCATAGCACCGCTGGAAAGCCTAATTAATCGAGCTACTCCTGAAATTCGTAAGAAACTGTCACTGATTAACAAAAATGCGGGCCGCTTGCTTCAGTTAACCAATACCCTGATGGATATACGAAAACTTGAAACCGGACATACAAAAGTAAGGGTACAACATGGCGATGTTTTTGGTTTTATTCGTGAGGTAGCATCCTATTTCAGTGTGAATGCAGGGAAAGATAACATATGCTTTGACATAGACATAGCTGAACAAGGTATGCCGGGATGGTACGATCCTGATAAACTGGAGACTATCATGGTTAACCTGCTTTCAAATGCTTTTAAGTTTACCCGTGAGAAAGGGTATGTTCGTCTCAGCGCGTCACTACAAACAGGCAAAAAGCTTAAAGAAAAATACATGAATCTGTCGAGCACGGCAGGTGATGATCTTAATTATCTCGAGGTAAACATTGTTGATAATGGAATTGGAATTCCTGCTGAAGAAATACCCCGGGTATTTGATAAATTTTACAGGACGAAATTGACCGAATCCGGGAAAAATATGGGTACCGGTGTTGGACTTTCGCTGGTTAAAGGGTTAATTAAACTAATGCACGGTGCTTTATGGGTCGAAAGCAAGGAGAATGAAGGAGCCACTTTTATTTTTGCATTACCACTCGACAGGGCGGCTTTTCAGGAGGATGAAATTACCACCGAATCTCAAAATAAGTCAGGAGCACCTGTCAAATTAAAAGCAGCAGAAATCCATGTCAAAGATCCACTTGTGGAAACCTGGAATTCCATGCCTGCAGAGGAAAAGGTTGAAATCTTGATAGTTGAAGATAACGACGAGCTTAGAAGTTTTCTGATAACCGAATTGCAGGAAACATACCTTGTTTCCGAGGCAAAAAATGGTAAAGAAGCACTGAAAAAAGCGTTGCTACATATACCTGATTTGATCATTAGTGATATTCTTATGCCTGTGATGAGCGGAACGGAATTATGCAATGCTATCAAAACAGACATAAAAACCAGCCACATCCCAGTAATCCTCCTTACAGCCAAGGCCACCGTACAGGACCAGATCGAAGGCATTCAAACCGGCGCGGATATTTATATTACCAAACCTTTTAGTATTTCTTTATTAAAAGCTCAGATTAATAACCTCATTCAATCAAGGAAACAATTATATGCACACTTTAGTCAGGATGTATACCTAATGCCAAATCAAATATCCGGCAACAAAATCGATCAACAGTTCATACATAAGGTAATTGGTTATATTGAGGACCACATTACCGAGAGCAATTTAAGTGTTGAGGATCTGGCATCAACGCTAAACCTGAGCCGCAGTAATGTATATCGAAAATTGAAAGCCCTGACCGGGAAAACCATTGTTGAATTTATCCGGATGATCCGTTTAAAACAAGCCGTTAAACTAATGGAAACACAACAGTATTCTCTCGCCGAAATTGCCTATCAAACAGGATTTACCTCGCCTTCCTATTTCACAAAAATGTTTAAGGAACAGTATGGTAAACCTCCTTCTGAATATAGTAAAGTCAAATAGGTTGAAAAACTCCCTTTATCTGAGCGCCAGGGTTTTTCTAAAATAGCCTTCTGCCTGTTATTGCAACATCTCTTTTAGAAAATACTTAAAATGTTATAGTGCTTCTGTTTTTACTTTTATTTCTTTATATTTAATAAAAGGTTGAGTACAATCTTGAAAAAGATTTATTAACCAATATATAATAAAACTAAGCATCAAATGAAACTGAGAATGCATTTCGACGAGATTTTGCAGCATTTTGGTCGCAAACCCGGCTTTGTCCTGATATTGGTCACGGCTGTTATTTTCAGTCAGTGTAATAGCCCCCAATCCGGTGAAAAGCCTCGTGAAAAGATTTCCATTAATGAAGGGTGGCAGTTTTTCAAATACGAGTCCCGCGCTGAAGCCGATAATCTTATTTATGATCAGCGTCCTGAAGTTGGTGAGGTAGAAGATGCCCGTCCGGCAGATGCAGAGCCTACCGAAGCCGAGAAATTAAGAGCATCACAGGAAGTGTTAAAACCCTGGATACTGCCCACAGCAAATGATTATATAAAAAACCCGGAGGATCGTCACGAACGCCCGGAAGGCAACCCTGGTCAGGATTTTGCCTTTGTGCAGCACGGTTTTGATGATAGAAAGTGGCAGACCGTAAATTTACCCCACGACTGGGCCATTTCAGGACCTTTTTTGGAAGGCTGGGAAGCTGAAGTAGGGGGTGGCATGGGGCGCCTTCCAAGCCCCGGAGTAGCATGGTACCGTAAAAAGCTGGATATACCGTCATCTGATGAAGGGAAATCCATCTTTCTTGATGTTGATGGCGCCATGTCGTATGCCATGGTTTGGCTCA
>CAZZBU010000023.1:14382-34662 GCA_964652315.1 uncultured Bacteroidales bacterium | reverse complement strand
CCGATTGATCCAATCACGTGTTTATCGGGTCCGGCGGCCCTGCGCGAAATTTCAGCTGCTGCCTTGTTGATTTCATATACCCTGTCCTGCAGGTTATAATTGCTTAGTTTATACCTGCTTCCGCCAAAACTGTTGGTCTCGATCATATCAGAACCGGCATCAATGTAGGATTTGGCAATCTCATATACCTCATCCGGACGCTCGATGTTCCATAATTCGGGACATTCACCAGGTTCCAGTCCTTTTGCCTGCAGGAAAGTACCCCATGCACCGTCTGATACCAATCGTTCTCCTTTTTTTATTTTACTGGCAATCGTATCCATAAATCATTATTTTTCCTGCAAGTTAATAATAATTCATCCTTGCAGAAGTAATTTTAACCTATAAATCCTTCAGCCATTCCTTAATCACATCAACCGAAGGTTCCTGTCCCTGGGTTTTCACCTGATAGCGGGTGATTACAACCGCCGGGGCCTGACTTATTCCAAATTCTTCACGTAGCTCCCGGCTGGTATCAATATTTAATCTCACATCCTTTCCGGTTTCCCTGATTGCTGTTTTGAAGCTTTCTTTGAGGGATTTACACTGAGTTTCCTCTTCACAGAATATGGTAATTTCGTTGCGCCGGGATTTTATCTTAAGCCTTAACTTTTCATTTATGCGTTTCTGAATAGCAGCTATAAGCTCATTGCGGGGTGGAATTTTTGATACAAAAGCAATTTTACCATCAATGCAGATGGTAGGAATATTCTTGACCATCAGCGAAGCCATGAAGGTTACGGCATCCATCTTTTTAATGGCGTGCTCCCTCCACTCCACTATTCCCTCGAAATGGGGCGCTATCTGTTTAACAGCCTCCACCATGTACTGGCATGGGGCACAAGATTCCGAATCAAGGGTGATGACATCAACAATCACCTTATCGCTCATGCCATAATCCTGCATGTTGAGCAAGGCCAAATCATTGGTCTTATGGCTCAACTCCCGCACGATATCTGCCTGATATGGATCCATCACCAGTTGGGTAACTGCTTTCATGTTTTCAACTGGCGTGTCCATGGGAATATCGCACCCGGGAGCAAGAATGAACCCCTTGTTTCCGGCTAAATCCATACAATCTAGTGCATTGCGCTGGACATCTTCAGGAGTGCCCATAAGCAATACTACCGTAAGCTTGATGTTTCCTCCAAAACTTATGCGATGCTTCAGTGCGATTTCTTTCACATAGTCCAAAGGAATGTTTTCATCAATGGAAATGTTGTCGGGTTTACACTGACACATCACTTCAATGTTCTGCTGTGCCTGTCCGCATACGAAAAATGAACTGAGCTTTTCTTTGCTCCTGATAAAGTCAAAAACCACAGATGCCGGTTTTTTTACAAACTGCTCAAAGGAATCCGGATCAATCTGGCTTGTCATGGGGTCGACAACCGCAATGATATCACAGCCGGCATCCATATAATAATCGGCCATAACCATACCCACCTTTGAGGTAAAATCAAGCAATTCATTCACCTTTTCAGGGTCTTCAAACATTTTAATAAATATTTCAGTACCCAGCAGGTGAAGTGCTAAGGTAAATGGTCCGGTAATCAATCCATACAAGGCAATACCAGGATAAGCTTTGCGGAGTTGGCGTGTGGCTTCCAGCATTGCAGGAATTCTGCCGTCATCTTTGCCGGGGATATTCAGAGCTGACAATTCCTTCCCATCTGCCAGGGGATGAGAAACCACAGCCGGTGGATTAGAATCTGACCAGGCCAGCTTGCAG
Source organism: uncultured Bacteroidales bacterium (assembly GCA_964652315.1). Lineage (GTDB taxonomy): Bacteria > Bacteroidota > Bacteroidia > Bacteroidales > JAAAOM01 > CAZZBU01. The sequence goes on along the minus strand of CAZZBU010000023.1, from coordinate 32,891 downwards.
CCCAAAGCTTCAGCTTCAATCTGCAGATCAAAGGATACGGGGATGCCATCCGGCTGATACAATTCAATGGCTTTTGTTACCCCTTTCACAATTAACCCTGCATCCTTAAGATACGCTCCTGCTGTTGTACCAATCAAATGCGCACCATGGCAACCTACAAAAGGCACCCAGGGTACTCGCTCAACATCCTTTAGGGCAAATGCCTTTTTAATTAAAGCTAAACCTGTTTCCATAATGATGTATTTTTCCCTCACCGGACGTTCCATACCGGTTAACTATGATAATTTCAGCAATTAAAAACAATTTATGCTACCGACTGATTCAAATATTCCACTGCTCCCTGCGGATCGGGCGAATAAAAATCAGCACCGATTTTTTGACAGAAATCATCATTGACAGGAGCACCGCCTACTAAAACTTTCGTGTCAGGCATCTTGCTCTTTATTTCGCCTACAATTTTTTCCATGTTTACCATGGTGGTTGTTAACAAAGCTGAAAGTCCAACCATGGCAGTGGGATATTCACGGATTGCTGAAATAAATTTATCGGCTTTTACATCGGTCCCAAGGTCAACAACCTCCCAACCGCTTCCTTCAACCATCATAGATACCAGGTTTTTGCCAATGTCGTGCAGATCGCCTGCCACAGTACCAATGATAAATATGCCTTTGCGTTTTAACGCGCCCGATTGAAAAAAAGGCTTCAGGTGGTTCATAGCAGTGTTCATGGCTTTGGCAGACATCAATACCTGCGGAACAAATACTTTGTTTGCACGAAACTTAACACCAACCTTTTCCATACCTACTACGAGGCCCTTACTAAGTATTTCATCTGCACCAATTCCTTCGCTTAGCGCTTTTTGTGTAAGTTCATCAGCCCCATCTTTGCCTTTCATATCCGGTGGATAGGGTGAGGCCTGGTTTATCTTTCCGAATTCAACACAATGTGCGATCTGTTCAAGCAGTTCACTCATGATTTAATTAATTTGGGAGTTATTCATTTTTGTTCGTTACTTATAACAAATATACCATTCCTTTTATACCAATCAAACAGCGCTTTGGTGATAAAAGCAGGAAAATTACCGCAAAGGTTTGCGGTAAGCTTTGCGGTGCATGTTGAATTGAATATCTTTGTGTAATTTATAATGGATACAAATAATTTAATGCCTGTGCCGGACATCTAACCTGCACCATTGGCTTCGCCGGTCCCTTCGGGGTCCATGAATACTGCTATGTTATAAGAATTCAGCAGGGCCTTTACAGTCCCAGGCAGTATTAGCCTGATTTGGATGCGCCTGGTTTTCGAAAAAAAGCTAGTGTATATTTATAGCACACAGAGGTTAACTGATTATTTGTGAATTAATAAGAGGAAGTAAATATTTCGAATTAATGAGGCTAAAATGGAGCGAAAAAGAATTTCATTACGAAATCTGGCTGAAAAGCTAAACCTGTCAATCTCAACCGTATCAAGAGCACTGCGAGGCGTTGGCGAGGTAAATCCGTCAACCCGGCAGCGGGTGCTTGAGCTTGCCAGGCAGCTTAATTATCATCCCAACCCATTAGCCCTGGGATTGCTGCATAACCAAACCCAAACCATTGGTGTAATCTTACCTGAAATTGAGAATTATTATTATTCCACCATTTTGCGCGGCATCGACAGCATTGCCAGCAGTGCGGGTTACAGGATAATCACCATGTACAGCAACGATTTTCATGAACGCGAAGTGCAAGCCATTGAAGAACTGATGCAATCGCTGGTGGATGGTATTTTGCTGTGTCCGGCACAGGATAGTACAGATTACCTTCACCTGCAGCGATTAATAAACGATAACTTTCCGGTGGTCCTGTTTGAGCGGTCAATACCGGAACTAACCATTAGCCAGGTGGTAACCAATAATTACCAGGCCTCTTATGAGCTGGCAGACCACCTGATTGAACGCGGCTGCCGGCGAATCGCCTTCATCACAAGCCTAGAACCCCTTTCAGCAGGCAATGAACGCTACAAAGGATATCTCTCTGCCCTAAAAAAACACAACCTGCAATTTAACCGCGAGCTAATCATTCATGGCAACCTTAATATATCAACATCCATTGAAGCTACAAAAAACCTCTTGCAATTAAATCCTATACCGGATGCAATCATCGGTAACAGTGATACTGTGGCTATGGCCAGCATGAAGGTCATAAAAGAAGCCGGATTGATAATTCCGGATGATATTGCCCTTGCCGGGTTTTCTGACGATCCCTTCTCATCCTTCCTGGAGCCCTCGCTAACTTCGGTAAGTCAGCCTGCCTACCTGATTGGCATGCGCAGTATGGAGTTACTTTTAAAAAAAATAAAGGCAACTGATGAATCAATCAGCCCGCATATTGTTACTTTTGAATCAGCACTTGTTTGCCGGGAATCAACAGGGCATAACAAGCAATAGCTTTTAATTATGAGTAAGATCAACAAAGAAATGGAAAAATTCATTTATTTTTTAAGCCTGATGTAGCACTCAACGTTAAACATTTACTCTTTGAGCCGGTTTGAAATGAAAAATATAATTTAGGAGTACTATTTATGGGAAGCATTGGTTTATTATCCTGGTCCACTGAACAGGAAAACAGCACGAAAAAGGAACAAGATAATTTTCAGTTTGTATTGGAACAATTCAGCGATATTCGTATTCTGCGTTATCAGGTACCCGGATTTGATGAACTGGGCCTGAACCAGAAAAAGCTTGTTTATTACCTGAGTGAAGCAGCACGATGTGGAAGGGACATCATTTTTGATCAAAACGGAAAATACAACCTGGCTATTCGATCAATCCTTGAAAACATTTACAAAACCTACGATGGGGATAAAAACGAAGAAGCGTTTAAAGCATTTGAAGTGTATTTGAAGCGGGTATGGTTTAGCAATGGCATTCACCACCATTATTCTTCTGATAAATTTCAACCGGATTTTTCCGAAGCCGATTTTGATCGCTTTATCAGCCATTCGGATGCAACGGGTTTTCCTTCAACCGAAAAGCATTCCGCTGAGGAAATTATAGCGATGATAATACCCGTGATGTTTGACCCGACCATTCTGCCAAAAAAAGTATCGCAGGATGCTGGTAAAGATATGGTTAAAAATTCCGCTGTGAACTTTTACCAGGGGGTTACCGAAAAAGAGGTACTGGAATATTATAAAAGCATTAAGGATCCGGATGACGACAGTCCGGTTTCGTATGGACTGAACACCCGTGTAGTTAAAGAAGAAGGAAAAATAAAAGAAGTACCCTGGAAAATAGGAGGCTTGTACTCCCCTGCCCTTGAACAAATTGTTTATTGGTTGGAAAAAGCAGCTGGTGTGGCTGAAAATAATCAACAGCAAGCCGTGATTGAATCATTAATCACCTATTATCAAACCGGTGACCTGGAACAATTTGATCGCTACAATATCCTTTGGTTGAATGATCTGAATTCGCAGGTTGATTTTATCAACGGATTTATTGAAACATACGAAGACCCTCTTGGTATGAAGGCTACCTGGGAATCTGTGGTTAATTTTAAAAACATTGAAGCTACAAAGCGCACCCAGATCATAAGCGAAAATGCCCAGTGGTTTGAGGATCACTCACCGGTAGATAAACGATTCAAAAAAGAAGAAGTTAAAGGAGTGACTGCCAAAGTAATTACTGCTGCACAGTTGGGAGGCGATTGTTATCCGGGTACACCTATAGGAATCAACCTGCCAAATGCTGACTGGATCAGGAAAGAGCATGGTTCAAAATCGGTAACCATTGAAAATATTACTTATGCCTACGACCAGGCAAGTCTGGGCAGCGGTTTTCTGGAGGAATTTTCCCTCACACAGGAAGAAGTTGAGCTGGTTAAAAAATATGGTCCGGCAATGGGCAACCTTCATACCGATTTGCACGAGTGCCTTGGTCATGGTTCCGGACAGTTGCTTCCAGGGGTTAGTGTAGAAGCACTAAAAAACTATCATTCTCCGCTTGAGGAAACCCGGGCAGACCTTTATGCCCTGTACTTTATGATGGACCCCAAAATGATTGAACTGGGACTGGTACCAGACAAAGATGCAGCTAAGGCTGAATATATTACCTACATCCGCAATGGCATCATGACCCAGCTGACCCGCATTAAGCCGGGCAATGATATTGAACAGGCCCACATGCGCAACAGGCAACTTATTGCAAAATGGTGTTATGAAAAAGGTAAAACCGACAATGTGATTGAAAAAGTAATTAAAGATGGAAAAACCTATTTCCGCATTAACGATTTTGAGGCATTAAGAGGTTTGTTTGCTGAATTGCTGGCTGAGGTACAGCGCATCAAATCAGAAGGTGATTATGAGGCCGGAAAACGGCTGGTAGAAACTTATGCCGTAAAAGTAGACCGCGATTTACATAAAGAAGTGCTTCACCGCTACGAAAAACTTAACCTGGCTCCTTACAGCGGTTTTATTAACCCTGATTTTTCAGTTACAAAAGAGGATGGCGAAATTAAGGATGTACAGGTGGTTTATAAAGACGATTATGCAGAACAAATGTTAAACTATTCTAAGAAGTATAGTTTTTTACCGGTGTTTAATTAGAAGGTAAAGAGGGTGGTTTAAAGGTGACTTTAAAAGTCATTCTGAGCCTTGGCGAAGAATCTGTATAATGATTAACAGTTGTTTCGCATTAGCTCAGCATGACACTGCCAGGTAACAAACACCTTTAAACCATCCGTCCTAAAATAGCAACCATTTAAAATTATAAAACTCCGGTCTTATTCAATATCAAATCCACAATCAGGCCCAGCAGGAAAAGCAGGCTGAATTTGCGATTGTACTGAAATGCGTGAGCAGACAGGTACAATGGCCAAACACCTTTTTCGAGTTCCTCTGGTTCTTCGGTAGGCCGTGGTTTTCCGAAAATCTTCATGGCCCAGACAAGTTTTGGTAAAGCTAATAAAATGAGCAATACGGGAATGCCAAAAGCGCCCTGCCAAACCAGGTAACCAATTATAAGGTATTGTGCAATCCAAAGGCCTATGGTTGAGTATCTCGAGAATTTCTCTCCCAGAATAACAGGAAGGGTATATACCTTTTTCTTTTTATCCTCACGAAGTTTGTCGGTATGTTTTCCAAACAAGACTGTGGTAGGGCCTAATGCATAAGCCATTGCAATGCCAACCACATCCCAGCTCCATTGATTTCCTGTGGTTACGTAATAGGTCCCCCCTATCATTAGCGGGCCCCAAACAAGAATCACCGCAGGCTCTCCGAGGCCAATGTATTTTAGTGGCCAGGTGTAAAAAATAACAAAAAACAATCCGGCACCCAGAAGATATATGGTAAGCGGACCGCTATTGAGGATAAGGTAAATGCCGCTTAAAAGGGCAATGCCAAGGGTAAAAGCAATGTATGTATTAAATTTTGACTTGCTCATATACCCATGCTCCAATGGTTGCGGGCCATAAAGCGAACGATAATAATTATCCTTATCGATGCCTTTATGGTGATCGATTAAATCGTTGATGAGATTGTTGGAAGCATGGGCAAATACAAGCCCGATAACTGCAACAATAAAATTACCCACAAGAAACTGCCCGTTATAGAATGCCAGCAACCCTCCTATCATTCCGGAAATAACCGTCATGATAAAAACTGCTGCACGGGTAGATATAAGCCATTTGGATATCAAATCAAGTTGTTGCCATTCTTCTTTATTCAGCCGGGGAATGGTACGAAGCGCCTTTCCCCACATTGCTACGTTTGCCATAAATATTGTTATTTATTAAACATTCAAGAATAACGCAGCACGGGCTTTATGGTTCAGTAAGGCATGAAATTTATTGCATGCATAATGCCGGTCTAACCTGGTTTTTTCTTTAACCGTCCGGCATCCTTCAGGCATTTATGAATCATCCATTCCAACTGTCCGTTAGTGCTACGGAACTCATCTGCAGCCCATTTTTCCACGGCTTTCATCATATCCTCACTTATCCTTAACGCAAACGCCTTTTTTTTCTCTGCCATACCTATTATATTATCAAAATCAGTGCTCCCTGATTTTCTCAAGCAACACTATCAACCCTTGTTGATAACCACCGCTCAAGGAAATGGCTTGGTATTTCTCATTTCTGCAGACTCTGTTAATCCGTCCTTCGAATTTATTTACGGATTCGAAAATTCCCTTTTTTAACAATCTGTATTCGTCCATGCTTAATATATTAATGATTTAAGGTTCCTGTGTTAATCACCGGGTGTGTATCCTTGTCCGAACAAAGCACCACCATCAGGTTGCTAACCATTGCCGCCTTTTTCTCTTCATCCAGCTCAATAATATGTTTTTTTGAGAGTTCATCAAGGGCGTTTTCTACCATGCTAACCGCTCCCTCTACTATCTTTAAGCGGGCAGCTACAATGGCTGTAGCCTGCTGTCTTTTAAGCATGGCACTGGCAATTTCCGACGCATAGGCCAGGTAACCAATCCGTGCCTCAATCACTTCAATGCCAGCCATATCAAGACGTTCTGACAATTCCTTTTCCAGATTGTCATTAATCTCGTGCACACCCGAACGCAGAGTAATCTCAGCTTCTTCATCGTCAAAATTATCATAAGGATAAATGCCGGCCAGTTTACGTACTGCGGCATCGCTTTGTATTTTTACGAAGTTTTCATAATCATCAACTTCAAACGCTGCCTTATAGGTATCTTTTACACGCCAGACCGCAATAACACTGATTAAAATCGGATTTCCCAGCTTATCATTCACTTTAACACGCTCACTATCGAAATTCCGGGCCCGCAGTGAGATTTTTTTTCGGAAATAGAATGGATTAACACAGAAAAATCCATTTTTCTTTACCGTGCCCTTATACTCGCCAAATAACACAAGTACACGTGATTCATTGGGATTGACAAAAAAGAATCCGGCGCCAATACCGATGCTAACAGGTAAAATCACCAAAGGCCAGGCAGCCTCTGTTACAACGTGCAGATAAATTTGTGCTGTAATTAAAACAGCCAGACCAACTAACATTAAATAGCCTGAAACGGGTTGAAAATTTTTCTCCTTATTCATTTTAGTATATTTTTGATATTATTATGATATCAAATATAATGTTTTTTTTTTTATTAATTGTATAATTTCTTAATATTTTTCTTTGCCGGTATATATACTGATTAAAAACCCTTTATTTTCAAACAAATAAGAGCAACAGATCAAACCGCTGACAGGTGAAAAGCTTCGATTCGTGGTAAATACGATAGGTATATAACCGCGTTATCATAATCCATTTTTTCTGCAGCAAATAATCAAATCAGAATAAGCAGGAAAGATTTAATGAAAAAAGCTGTCTAAAAAGAAGGAGATTACACTTTTCAGACAGCTTATAAAGCATAGTCATAAACCAATCAAACCTGGTTTAGAACTATAATAAATCAAATTTTATCAACATGATGGAATAGGCTGGTACTTCAATTCCGGTTTTATCCATTGAAAAATCTGATTCCTGGATATCTACTTCAGGCGTTTCACCAGGTAAATTAAAAGCTTCAGGATTTTCATGATGAATGAGCCATTTTGTTCCCTGATCGGAAAGTTCGGTTGTTCCGAAATCCGGGGAAAAATGAATGGCGTTTTTACTGCTGTTCACCATAGCCAATGTTACAACCTTTTTATCGGGTGATATAGCCGCAGCTAAATCCAGGCCCGGTATCGTATCGACTACATTCACCGGTATAGTTTCAAAATGCTTCCGGTACAATATCAGTGGCATTGCTGTGGTTGCAAAACCTGATTTAGTAGTTGTGGCTTTTATACAGCCTATCACATTCACCGTTTGAGCATAATTTGCCATAAAAAATATATCTGAATTTCTAAAAAACTCATGCAACCCTTTGGCAATACCGAGCGCGTCTTTGTGATGGTATCGAACGCCAAGTTCACCGTAAATATAGTCGCCATACCAGTAGTTCCATTCATCCATGGCTATCCGAATATTTTTTTCTTCCAGCCCCTGGATTCGATTATGATACATTCTGTGCGAATCAGCAACGGTCTTAATAGAATTGGCTATCTGATTAATATGGGCTTCCACCGAATCAAGTTCACGACAGTAGATATGCTCGCTCAGCAAGTTCATTTTATCTGCTGATTCGCTAAGCATTGTTTCACTCCATTCACCAATGGCACCAACACCAATTAATTTAGCGTTAGGATCGACATCCCAAATGGCATCAGCCATTTTATTGTGTTTTTTCACATAATCGCTTAAAGGCATATGGCCTAACTGCCAATCGCCATACATTTCATTGCCTACAGCCCACCACTTCACATTATAAGGTTCGGGGTGGCCGTTTTCTGCCCGTTTACTCCCCCATTCAGATGTTACTGGCCCATTCACATATTCTACTTCTTCAGCGACCTCTTTAACAGTACCAAGTCCGGTATTAACGGCAATAAATGCTTCTGAATCCAAAATCTCCATTAATTCCATGTACTCGTGAATGCCAACATCATTTGGTTCCACACCTGTCCATGCCGGGTTTTTACGAGGAGGACGCTTATCCCTCTCACCTATGCCATCACGCCAGTTATAACCACTTACAAAATTACCACCAGGCCACCTGTAAACCGGACTGTTTAATTCTTTCATTAAAGCAACAACATCTTTTCTCCAGCCTTTTATGTTGTCATCCGGCATAATGGATAAAGTACCAATGTTGAACCTGCCTTCTCCTTCGCTAAAAATTTCAAGTACAACACTATCACTGGAAAAGGAAGATACAAAACTGAATGGATAAGTAGCATAGGAGCTGGAAATATCATCAATGGTGACTACATCTGCTACATCTTCAGATTTTTTAAGCCGTATGGTTATCGGGAGAACGGAGGGTTCGCCTTTTATTATAATACGGCCTGTATATCCTTTCCCCTCAATGGTACCCAACGCATACTGCCGGATACCGACCGGTCCGTCGCCTGTTGGTGCAATGGAAACAGCATGTTCTCCAACAAAGGGGTTTTGTTTTTCCATGGTAACAGCATATGGATTACCAATTATCTCCCATGGAGAAGCATCCAGGTACTGATAGGGCCCGGTTCCCCAGAATTCATCTGAACGTGTTGCATAAGGGTTAAACTCAGGAGTAATGGGGTAGTAAAACTTCCTGTCCTCTACCATCTCCGCCCAAATACCACCGTATATGCAGTTTCCGAGATGTTCTATGAACTGGCCATACACGTATTTTTCAATGGGTTGACCCGTATCATTTATATTAATCTCTACTTTGTCAGGGGGTGCTTTTTGGTTGCATTGGGTAAAAAAAGCGATAAAAACAATTAGCAGAATGATTTTCACAGGGGAAATAGTTTTCATGGTATACATATTTTTGATTAGTTTATCAAATATATGCAAAAACACCTAATGTTCAATATTTTGGCAGGGTAAAATAAAACAAGCTTCCTTCACCTGGTTCACTTTCAACCCCGATGGTCCCATTCAGTTTATTTGCAATACGTTGAACGATGGATAGCCCCAGTCCATACCCTTTGCTCATTTTTTGACGGTTGAGTTGAGTAAACTCATTAAAAAGAATTTTTTGATCTTCTTTGGAAATTCCTTCACCATTGTCGCGGACCCAAAACCGGGCATATCCGTGGCCATCATCGGCACCTATCTGAATTTGAGGGGGTGTGCCACCATATCTTAACGCATTGGTAAGGTAATTCATCCAAATTTCTTCCACCCAAATGGGATAACCTTTTACAACGGGCCAGTGGCTGGGAAACTTTATATCACCCTGATATTTTTCTCTGATACCTTCGATTCGATGGAATACATTGTTAATTATTTCTGACATATCAAGGTTAACTATATCAATTTCTCCCTTATTACGAATACGGGAAAGTAACAACAAACCATCAATTATGGAATGCATTTTCTCAGCGCTTTCTTCAAGATAATTCAGATAGTTATTTCTGTCCTCTACATTAAGATTTTCAGTCTTTAAAAGCTCTGAAAAACCACGAATAGCATTCATCGGATTTTTAAGATTATGTGCTACTGTACGGGCGTATGCATCCAGTTCTTCAATTGCCTTCTTACGCGCAGTAATGTCATAAAACATAAAAATACGGCCAGTTGCATTGCCATTTTTATCGGTTAGTGTGGTAGTCTGAAGCTCAAAGATGCTCTCTGACTCTTTGAATGCCACCTCCGTGGTGTAGGATTCCCTGTTATATATTTCAGGAATATGCTTTTTAAAGTTATGAGCAATTTCGTTAATTTTACGCCCGACAAGCAGAACAGCAGGAGCATCAAAAATAGCTTCAGCAGCAGGATTTACATCAAGGATAACCTGGTTGATATCAACCACCAAAACCCCGCTATTGGCACTTTTAAACACCATATTATAGGCTACAGGTGCAATATCAAGGAATTTATGAAAGTAGATGCTTATGGTGTAAATTATTCCCATCACTACAAATGAAAGGCAAATGGGGTCGTAGGGCGCCATGAAATTCTGGCCAAAAATGTAAAACACATTGGGCAGGAGGATGACAAACACAATCAGGATCTGAGAAATTACTTGGCCAATATACATTCCAGGCATTTTCAAAAGCTCCCTGATAAAGAGAAAAAGGCCACTTAAGACCAAAAAATAGGAATAACCGTACCAAATGTAAAAACCGATGCCGTAATCTTTTGCTGTAACAACGAGGCCATTGACAACAGTTGGTTTATAGGATTCATAGAAAAAATCATGGTGTTCAACGAACAGTATCTGCAAATAAGTGAGTATGGGTACAATGAGAAGGATGAATTTTACGGGGTTTGACAGCCATCGATCCTGGTTGGTATACGAAGCAACAAACACCAGCCACAATACAGTTGAGGATATTATACCGAGATACTCAACCCTCAACATGATTAGTTTGAGGCCGAAATCAGTAGTGAATAAACCCAGAGAATACCCCAATACCCAGACACCAATGGAAAACTGCATTAGGGCAAAGTATTTCCTGCCGCGTACATGCCTCATTTTTAACGCAACAAAAAAGAGCGTAAATGAGAACGCCATGGCAATAAAGTAGAGGTACGCAACTGGAGTAAACTGCCAGGTTTCCATAAAGTGTCATCTAATTTAAGAGTGTAAATTTACTTTTTCCCTTGAGAAATCCTTAAAAAAACATAAATTAAAGGGGATAAAAGTCTTTTTTACCGTTTCGTCAGATGTAAACCAAAAGAATCTTATGCACAAGATACTTATCAAGCAAAACATTGCCTATTCCTTGCTTTCAGCTTTTAAGAACATCTACTGTGATATTAACATCATATCCTATCTGTAAATCGAACATGACTACACAAAAAAAAATCAGCTTCCTTCTCACAAGATCGGAGAAGAAAGCTGATCATAGATAAACCTAAGAAACAGAATGTATTATGATTTTACATCACAATTTGGACTTTTGTACATAAAATACATTCCTTACGTATTACACTTGCCTAATTTCCATATCCAGGATTCTGATCGGCCTGCTCAATAGCATTATTTGCAATAATTTCGTTCTGAGGTATTGGGAACAATTCGTGTTTACCTGCTTCAAAACCAAGGTCTCCCAGTTCTGCTTCAGCCATACCCCAACGGATAAGATCCCAGTAGCGTGAACCTTCGAAGGCGAGTTCCATAGCACGCTCGTCAACAAGCATATTCCAGAATTCATCACCTGTTGCGGTTATTGTAAAACTTTCGTCCAGACCACGGGCACGACGGTAAACTTGTTCCAGTTGATCTTGTGCAACATCAATGTTACCTGCTCTGAAATTAGCTTCAGCAGCCATCAACAACACATCGGCATAGCGGATAATGCGCCAGTTGATGCCATGATTCAATTCAGGTACACCCTGATCACTTGTAGTAGTGCTACGTGTAACATACTTAAGGCGCATGAAGCCTTCGTAGTCATGCGGGGCCGGATCATCATCAACAGAAACCAATACTTCACCTCCGGTGGCTTCAAAATCAGCAGCTGAAACAAGCGTACCGAAATAACGTGAAGAGTCATTATTGCCAGCTTCAAGGTCAGCAACAAACATCTCACCAATCTTAGCTGAAGGCAGGTTGAAACCCCATCCGTTAATCACATTAAGAGAACTACCTGAAACATCAAAATATGTATCACGTGGTCCCTGAAGCTGGGCTTCGATGTTACTTTCGTTGCCACCACCCCATGGGAAGTTACCCCAGTCATAGGCTTCGCTTGACACATAAGATGCTTCAAAAAGTGATTCTATACCGAACTCATTTTCAATGCTCCACACATTGGCAAAATCGGGTTCCAGATCATACTCACCACTTGAAATAATTTCTCCTAGAACTGTGGCAGCTTCCGACCATTTTTCCTGATAAAGATAAGCTTTACCCAACACAGCCTGGGCAGTACCTTTTGCGAAACGGAAACGAGACGCGGCATCGTATTCGCTCTTTAATTTTAGATCCGGTATTGCTTCTGTCAAATCCTTTTCAATTTGTGCATAAACCTCAGCAGCAGTTGCCCTTGGTTTATGATAATCGTCTTCCGTTTCCGGATTAACGATCAACAGGGGTACACCACCGAACATGGTAACCAGATCAAGATAGGTAAACGCACGGATAGCTTTAGCTTCTGCCAGCATGCTGGTCATATCAGCATTCAGGTCACTGCGTTCTGCCAGGTTATTAATAATGGTGTTACAAGAGTTGATTGTTTTGTAAAAATTACTCCAGATGGCTTCAATCTTGGAATTGTCTGAAAGAATATTAAAGTCATCCAGGTACTGATATTCCTGCTGGTCAGTTGGCCCACCACCTGCGGCAAGTACATCATCGGCAGGAAGGTTCTTGATAAAATAGACACTGGCCCAGCCACCGTGGGAATAATTATGCTGAATGAGATCGTACACTCCGATAAGGGCTTGCATGAGCTCTTCATCGTTGGTAAGGAAATTATCACTGGAAACCTGTCCTTTAGGAGATACTTCCAGGAATTCTTCGCTACAACCCGCTACAAGCACTGATGCGAGTAGAAGTAAACTTAATTTATATAGTATCTTGTTCATAATATAATCTATTTTTTAGTGATTAAAAGTTAGCTGTCAGACCAAATAAAAATACACCGGCTGCAGGGTAAATACCACGGTCAACACCAAGACGGTTGTTGGTTGTACTACCTGCTTCAGGATCCAATCCTTTATAATTGGTGAAGGTGAAGTAGTTGTCAAGAGAAACGTAAGCTCTAATCTTTTGGATTCCAACTTCACCTAAGATATCCTGTGGAAGGGTGTATCCAAGCTGAATTTGCTTCACTCTCAGATAAGAACCATCCGAAATCATCAAATCACTTCTGTATACAAAATCACTCGTGTTATTGGCTGCAGGGAATTCGGCATCATCACCAGAAGCTGTCCAGCGATCTTCGAAGAAATAAGCTGGTTTGTTGGTAAATGGACGGTCTGTACGGAACCAACCCATGAAGATGTCATTTCCATAAGATCCCTGAAGATAAATGTTCAGGTCAAAGCCCATATATTCAGCAAAGAAGTTACCACCAAATATCATATCAGGATGAGGATCACCAATATAGGTCTGATCTTCCGGTCCGATAGTACCATTTTCACTTACATCAACAACAATCACTTCACCGGTTTCTGGATCTACACCATCTGTTTTATATCCTTTGAAGTACCATATTGGTTCTCCTTCTTCAAACCAGGTAAGGTCATATCCGCGCAGGTTATCACCACGAACTGGTGCGTCAACTTTCAATTCGGTTACTTCATTCTTAACTGTAGAAAGGTTTACACTGGCTCCGTATTTAAAATCACCGTCAAGGTTACGGTACCCCAGTTCAAAGTCAAGACCTTTGTTGGAAACTGTACCGGCGTTAACCATAGGATATTCGTTACCAACAGTGAAAGGACCGGTACCGCCTGTCAAGAGATCTTCAGTTACCTTATTATAATAGTCCACTGAGAAGGTAAGCTTGTTATTCAAGAACCGTGCATCAAGACCAATGTCAGTCATTTCAGTCCGCTCCCACAACAGATTTGTATTCACAAGTTTTGCAATCTGAGCACCTGAAAGGAATGTTCCACTGGCATCGGGATAACGCATACCAAATTCCCAAAGTTCTTTGTCTTCATTACCTGGTATGTTGGCACGGCTACCATTAGCACCCCAGCTACCACGGATTTTCAAATAATCAATTCCCCCTACATTGAAAAAATTCTCTTCTGTAATGAGCCATCCTGCAGAAAAGGCAGGGAAAATAGCGTATTTGTTATCTTCGGGAAAATCATCGGCACCATCACGACGGATAGAAGCTTCAATCATGTATTTGCCCATGTAATCGTAAGAAACACGCCCGAACATAGAAGCCAGGGTATTAACCCAGGTGTTACCTTCCACATCGTCGAGTTCTTCACCCAGGGTTGGACTGTGGTAAGCATAGTCGTCCCCCTCTGTTGGCATGGGACCTGAGAACATTGTCCAATTCGGCCCTTCAGCACGTTCTGCGGAATAACCGGCAAGCAAGGTCAGGTTATTGTCACCAAAAGTAGTAGCGTAAGTAGCATAATTTTCCCACAACCAGGTGTGCCACTTATTGAGGTTATTACCAACTGTAGGGGTCGAATTTGACCGTTCTGTAGAGAAATAATATTTTGGATTCCAGAAATGCTGGTTTTGATATGCCAAATCAACACCAATCCGTGATGTAAATGAGAAACCTTCAAATGGTTTCAATGTGGCATAGGCTGAACCCATGAATTTATCCTGAAGCGTATTGTCATGATAGGTTTGCAACACAGCAAGAGGGTTAGCCATTTCACCGGTTGCATTCTCTGTTAGGCTGTAATATTCTCCGTCATCATTCTGAAGAATGGTCCTGCCAGCGTCAAGATGTTCCTGTATAAAATCAGGTGTACCTTCGTAGGTTATCGGAGTTAATGGGTCAACAAGTAAGGCACTGTTAACAAGGCTTCGGTATTCGTCATCTTCACCAACATTGTTACGCTTCTGGTTCATGTAGCTAAGGTTAGTCCCTACTTCCAGCCATTCTTTTACTTCACTTCTCAGGTTGATTCTTCCTGTGTAACGACTGTAATTTGCTTTTTCGCCACCAACAATACCATCCTGATCCAGAAATGAACCTGAAACCATGTAGGTAGTTTTGTTGTTGCCACCGGAGAAGCTTAAATGGTGTTTTTGCATAGGAGCTACTTCGAATAATTCATCAAGCCAGTCGGTATCAGCATCAAAGCGGTCCCTTACTTCATTACCGGCTTCTGTTTGCCACTGAGTATACTGAGCAGCATCCATGAGTTCCATGTCGGTTTTGGCTGATTGAAGGCCATATTGGAAATCGTAACTTACCCGGGATTCTCCTGCAACACCAGATTTGGTTGTAATTAAAACCACACCGTTTGCACCTTCGGTACCATAGATAGCAGCAGAAGCAGCATCTTTTAAAATTTCAATGGATTCAATATCACCAGGGGCAATGTTATTGATGTCGCCGGTTTTCATCCCATCAACAATGAATAACGGATCTGACTCCAGGTTAGAGTTTGTACCACGTACGCGAATTTTGGTACCAGCACCAGGTGAGCCGGAGGTTGGAAGGACCATCACACCAGCGGTTTTACCCTGGATGGCCTGGTCAACTCTGGTAGCGGCAGTTGTCTCAATATCCTCAGCAGATACTGAAGAAATAGCACCGGTTACAAGGCTTTTTTTCTGAACACCATAACCTACAACCACAACTTCCTCAAGCGCTTTAAGGTCTTCAGCAAGGATAACATCAATGGTAGACTGGCCATTTACCTGAATTTCTTCAGAAAGGTACCCCATGAAAGAAAAGCTCAGGGTGGCATCCTCTGAAGCTACAGAAATTGTGTAATTACCATCCATATCTGTTACTGTACCATTATTTGTTCCGACTTCTACAATGTTTACACCAGGAAGCGGATTTCCTTCCGTATCGGTTACAATACCCTGTACGGTAAGCTGTTGAAGACTTTGCTTAGGAGCAATTACGATAAAGTTTGAACCGAGTAATTGATATTCCAGGGATGTGTTCTCGAGCAATACATCAAGAATCCCTGTAATTTCAGTTTCGCCAGTTTGAACAGTAACTTCCTTATCCAATTGAAGATCATCATTTTTAAAAAAGAAAGAATAAGGTGTTTTCTGTTCAATCTCCTTAAGAACATTCCTCACAGTTGTTTGCGAGAAATCGACGCTCAACTTATCTCCCTGGCTGTATACGCTGGCAGTTAAGTTAAAAGCAACTAATGTTAAGAGTAATGTTAGTTTCATAGTTAAGAGTAATTTTCTACAGCCCGGGTTATACCAAAAGCTGTAACTTTTTAGTAATTTTTTCATACTTTTACAAGGTTTTTGTTAAAACTAATTTTGTTTTTTTGCAAACAAGATTGCACAGGAAAGCCGGAGAATGTTGCACCATTTTCCGGTTTTTTTTGTTTCTCTTAGGTTATCTTATCCCATAATTGTAAAAAGTTTTTAGTTAGACATCATGTTAGTTAGTTCAAATATTAAATCATTTAATTGTCATCATACAATAATGTAACTGTACGTTTATCAATATGATAATCGACCTTAGATGTAAGTTTCAATGCTTCCAGCACCTGCTCAAGAGTCAGGTCTTTTAATACTCCGGAGTAAGCATATTCTTTAAGGGTGTCGTCTGTAAACTTAATGGATACGTTGTACCTGCGTTCAAGAGTTTTTGCCAGATCTGACAATGGTTTATCGTGGAGAATATATACGCCGTCTTTCCAACCGGTATTCTCCTCAACCTTCACATTTGGTATTATATATGCATTGCCGGGAATCTTCCCGATCTTTTGTTCAATAACATCTTCACGTTGTGCAGGTGTGTCTTTTTTTAAATTTGAATTAAGCGCAATATTTTTAGTCTTTTTCACAAGGGTGAATTTATCTTTAGGCCGCAGTTTAATCGGTTCTTTTATTTGGCGTCCACGAATATTTGTAATATTTATAGCACCTTCTTCCAGGGTGGTTTCAATTATATCATCTTCCTGATAGGCTTTCACGTTAAAACTTGTTCCTGTTACATTAATGGTTATGTGCGAGGTATTAACCACAAAAGGTATATTTTTGTTTTTGCCAACATTAAAATATGCTTCACCGTCAAGGTAAACATCACGATTGGTTTCACCAAAGGTGTTCCTGTATTTTAAGGTACTTCCTGAATGCAGCCATATTTTTGAACCGTCTGGTAGATTTACAGAAGATATTCCCCCATAAGGCACTACAATTTCATTAAAGGTATCGTTGGTGTTTGTGGTATTGCCTTTTAAACCAATGCGGTAAGTAATTAGGCCAAGTGCAAAAATGATAATAATGTTTGCCGCATACCTAAGCCAAACATACCCAGACCGCTTATTTGTGATAAATTTCCTGGTTTGCTTTCTTGCGTCAATACGGTTGGAAAATTTATGAAACGCATCGGTGGTATTTGTATAGGTTTCATCTGTTTCTTTTGCTTCGAGCCAGATATTCTTGAATTGTAAAAAAAGCCGTTTATTATGGTTGCTCTTTTCAATCCAGTCAAGCACACACTCTTTTTCTTCCAGAGTTGCATTCCCTGAAATATATTTAATTATTAAGATTTTATTAAATTTCATCAATTCTTATTCTTGCCTGTAAAACATAAGTTCCATTTAAAGTCATTTACCCTAAAAAAAAATGTGATTTTTTTTAAGAATTTAGGTTTTGAGGTTTAATTGTTTCATTTTAAATGATTTAAAGAGTTAATTACCGATTAGTTTTTCTCTGAGGTACAGCAATGCTTTGGACACATGATACTCCACTGTTTTGAGGTTTATTTCAAGGTGTTCGGCTATTTCCTTATTCTTTAGCTCATGTTTTCTGCTAAGTATAAATACTTTACGGGTTTTTTCCGGAAGGTTATCAAGTGCGGTTTTAATTTCTTCCTTTAAAACTTTTTGATCCAGTTGGCTGAAAGGAAATTCATTTCGTTTGTATAAAATTTCGGCTTCTCTCAGTTTTAGTTTTGCCTCCTGCAGATGATCCTGCTCCAGAATCTTCCGCCTTAGGTACTTCATTGACTGATAATATACCGTGCGGTAGAGATATGCCACCAGGCTGTTTTCAATATTTAAAGATTTTCTTTTTTCCCAAAGATTAAAAAATACATCCTGAACAATATCTTCAGCCACAGCCCTGTCATCAACAAAAGAATAAGCATGCCGGCAGAGACTAGTATAATATAGATCATACAGTTCTCTGAAAGCTTCCTTATCTCCCTTGTGGATCTTTCCTATTAAAAATTGCTCTTTATTCTGCATCAATTCAAATATGCCTTAGTCTTTTATACTGTGTCAGTCCATAATTTTCTCAGGCAATTTACCAATTTAATGGTTTATCTCAACCAATTATCCCATTTATTCCATAATAAATGCTAATAATCATAATCCAG
>CAZZBU010000023.1:0-14282 GCA_964652315.1 uncultured Bacteroidales bacterium | reverse complement strand
TTTTTAACATCAAATTTACGTTTTGCACCGTTAAAGTTCATAAACCTTATTTTGCCGAAAACCGGTCTTTCAGTCCATGCCCTATCGTGCACCCCACCTATTGACCAGGCACATCCCGCATATCCATTCGGATCGCGTCCATCAAGCTGGTATTTATCATTAAGGTAAATAGCAATCCGAAGAGCATCCTCAGGAGAAGACGACCACTCCAAAATTTTTTTTGCCCAGTACATGCGCATATATCCATGCATTTTACCATTTTTCACCATTTCTGTTTGTGCAGCATTCCAAAGTTCATCATGTGTTTGTGCCATTTCAAATATCTCCTGGTTGTAGACATGCTCCCGCTCATCCTTGCGATGTTCGTCCAGTGTTTTTATTGCCCAGGGATGAAAGCCTTTTACCTTATCGTAATCGGTGTTGAAATAACAAAAATTATCGGATAATTCACGCCGTACAATTAATTCTTCAAGAAAGGCTGATGCATTGGGCTCATCATGACCAACCAGGCGGGTTACTTCTACGGCAACGCGTTGGGCACTTATTTGTCCAAAATGAAGGTAAGGGGACAAATTTGACAAAGCATCCTGAGTGGGATCGTTTCTAAGCTTTTCATAATTTATCAATTTTTCATCAAGAAAAACCTTCAGTGTATCCAATGCAGCCCTCGTACCTGGTAAAATTCCATCCACAGGTTTTACTTCCGCATTTACGTTTAGATTATTCTCAATTCTTTCCCATTCAATGTCTTTATGCTCAAGAAAATTAAGCTTTTTTTGCTCTGGCATGGATGGAAAAGCATCCAGAAAATCAGGCAGGAGTTTTTTTATCTTCGGACGGAGTGTGTATGCTGCAAACTCCTGCTTATCACACGCATAAAGGCATGGAATGATGTTATGGGCATCCACTTCATAGAAAGGAACTTCAAGTTTCCTTGCTATTTCCTTTTTCCAGACCCGTTTTATACGCAAGGGATCAAAATCACAAACCAGTGCCGATGTTTTATGTTTTTTAAGGAAATCAGGAATCGTTTCTATTGGATTTCCCTGAAGCATATAAAACGGTATGTTGTATTGGCGGCTCGTGTCAACAGTTTCTTTTAAGCCTTTCAACATAAAATCATACTGCCGTAATGTGGCTTCCAGGAAATCGGGGACTACATTAAAAACAATTCCAGCCTCCGTATTTTTTTCCTGGGCAAGTTGAAGAGTATATAATAAAGCCCAGTTATCCTCAATGCGTTGATCACGGCTCATCCAATAGATGACAGCACCTTTATTGTTTTCCCCCTTCTGTAATAAGCGTACACGCTGAGTTTTCAAATCTGTCAGAAATTAGTTATTCCTTTGCCGGCCAGTTCGTCTAAATACCAGATCAATTTACCTGTTTCGGGCGACACATGTGCAGCAGGGAAGTCCATAAAACTGCCGGTGTGATTAAATATCTCGTTTACCTTATCGGCCTTGCCCTGGCCGGTGACCAAAAACACTACCCGTCTTGCATTATTAATCACATGCCCCGTAATGGTTATCCGTTCCTGACCGGTTTGTGGTTGGGATGCTGTGTCGCATACTGCGGGCGAACTGAATAATTCAATCTGATTGGGAAAGATTGAGGCTGTATGTCCGTCAGTGCCCATTCCCAGGATAATCATATCAAACCGTGGCCATCCGCTATTTTTGGGGAGAAAGCTTTCAATTTCGCATCCATACCGTTTTGCTTCTTTTTCCGGATCAGCTTCACCATTTACCGGATGAACATTGCTTTCAGGAATGGAAATACGATCAAACAGCAGTTTCTTTGCCACACCATAGTTACTTTCCGGGTCATCTGCAGGAACCATTCGTTCATCCCCCCAAAAAAAATGCACGTTGCTCCAATCAACAGCCTGATTGTAGTCGCGGGCCAGCACCTCGAAAAACAACTGTGGAGTATTTCCGCCGGAAAGCGCAACAAAAAATTCAAAACCATCCTGAATTACCGCATTTGCCGAGCGAACAAAATAGTGCGCAAATTCATTGGCTACCTGTTCCGATGATGTTAATTTTTTAATCATGCAGCATTTGTTTTAAGTTAGTTATTTCATTTTTTTTTGTTTTGGAATGATGTGCAAGGTAACTCAAGTTGTCATGCAAAAATAGCAAATCCTTACAACTCGCAATATTCTCCATCAAGTGCCAGATTTTTACAGGGATACCTCCATGTGATATACTCTTCCTCTATGAGTTGATCGGCGATCTCCGGTCCCCATGTTCCTGCCGGATAACCATAAACCGGTATGCTCTTGTCTTCTGCCCAGGCATCCAGGATGGGTTGAACAAATTTCCATGCAGCCTCCACTGCATCACCGCGGGCATAGAGGGTTGAATCGCCATGCATGGCATCGAGCAAAAGGCGTTCATAAGCCGATGGTAACCTGTGCTCTTTTAATGTATCATAATGAAAGTCCATATTTACTGGCTGCACTTCAAAACCTGTACCGGGTATTTTAAGCCCAAACTTCATTAATATCCCCTCATCCGGTTGAATGCGTATAACCAGCTGATTATGGGCATTGGTAACATTGGCCAGGTTTCTGAATAAATGATGCGGGGTCCGTTTAAAATGAATGACTATTTCAGTAACTCTGGTGGGTAAATTTTTGCCGGTGCGGATATAAAACGGAACCCCTCCCCAGCGCCAGTTATCAATGAAAAACTTCATAGCCACAAAGGTTTCGGTACGTGAATCCGGATCTACCCCTTCTTCCATACGGTAGCCTTTTACCTGCCTTCCGCGTATGGTTGATGAGCCATACTGCCCTCTGATGACGTTATGCCTGATATCTGCAAAAGTCAGGGGCCTGAGAGCCTGAAACACCTTTACCATCTCATTCCTGATGGCATTGGAATCAATGGTTGTTGGAGGCTCCATGGCTACCATACCAACCAGCTGCAAGAGGTGGTTCTGCACCATGTCGCGTAAGGCTCCTGAATGATCATAATACCCTCCCCTGTTTTCGACCCCTATGTTTTCAACAGAAGTTATTTCCACATGATGAATGTAATTTCTGTTCCATAAGGGCTCAAAAATTCCATTGGCAAATCTTGTTACCAGCAGATTTTGAACCGTTTCTTTCCCCAGGTAATGATCAATCCGGTAGATCTGTTCTTCCCGGAAAAATTCCAGGAGTTGTTTGTTTAGCTCCACACCTGATGCCAAATCAGTACCAAAAGGTTTTTCGATGATTAGCCTGCGGCATCCATGTTTTTGCTTGCGAATATTTAACCCCCATGATGCCAGGTGTTTAGGGATTACAGGATAAAGCTTCGGAGGCGTTGCAAGGTAGAATATAATGCTGTCAGCAAGGTTACTTTCTTCTGTCAGTAACGCTATCCTGTTTTTAAGAATTTCATAATCACTTTCTTCTGAAGTGTTTATTGATTCATAATATAATTTTGTCGTAAAGGAAATAATCTTTTCACCTTTTTTGGATGCACTGTCAGTAAATTCATGCAAGGCCTCGGTCATATTCTGCCGGAAAGCTTCATCAGTAAGCTTTGTGCGTCCAACACCCAGAATAGCAAAATGTTTGGGTAACAATCCCTGAATTTCCAAATCAAAAAGTGCCGGGATAAGTTTCCGTTTGGTTAAGTCACCAGAAGCACCAAATATCACTAGTATTTGGTTTTCCGGTGGTTTAATGTTCCTGTCTTTACTCATGTTTCAAAAGTTTTTCATGGTCCGAATTTACAAAAACCGTATATTTTTTAGTACTTTGCTACCATGAAACAGCAATGCTGTGGAAATTTACATTTAGCGCTAATGATTTCCTTAACATCTAATTATATTGTCTAATAATGAAACACAAAATTATATTCTTAAGTATCGCAACATTGCTGTTTAATGCATGCAAACCGTTAATAAAGGAAACTTCCATGACTAATAGAAACATTGATTCGGATTGGATGTTCAGACAGGTAGGGACAGAAAAATGGATGCCTGCAGAAGTACCTGGCACTGTGCATACTGACCTGATGAAAAACGAAGTTATTGAAAACCCCTTTTACAGGCTTAACGAACATGCCAACACGAGCATTAAAATATTTGAAGAACTTCAGGAAACAATTCTGAAAAATGCCAATCCTGAAAATGCACTTTTACATGTGAGATTTACGGATAATAACAACGCCATACTTTCTGAAAACATCTTATATTTTACGCCTGTAAAAGAGCTTGAACTCCCGAAACCAGAAATAAAAACCTCGATAGAGCAAGCTGAAAACGGCTTTGCACTTACCGTTTCCACCAATGTTCTGGCGAAAAACATTTATTTCACCACGCCTGGCATGGATGTTTTTTTCACAGATAATTATTTTGATATTTTACCCGGAGAGGAAAAGACTATCTTTATAAAAGGCACCAATGCAAGCCCGGAAGCAATAACAGAAACCCTGCAATGGGTTACGTTGGTTGATAGTTATTGAAAAAACAGCGTTCGTTATTAAAAAAGACAATAAAAAAAGCCTGCTGAAAAAATAGCAGACTTTTTTTTATTATTTCTGTGTTACTCTTTGTGAGTGGGGATAAGATTTATTCTGTTTTTTCCTCATCGGAGTTTGCTTCTTCATCAGCATCTTTTTCCGATGCTTTGGCATCATCAGTTTCTTCCGGCTTTTCTTCGGTCTCTTTTTCCTCTTCTTCAAAAGAAAGCAGGTCAAATTCATGAAGGACGTTGTACCATGTAAACACTTTTTTTAAATCAGACACATAAACACGGTCGTGGTCATAATCCGGCAACACCTCTTCCATGTATTCCTTCATTGCCTCATTTGAAGCTTCTTTTGGATTGATGGTCTTTCCTCCTTCTTCTTTTTCAGAAATTTTTTTGAATACCTCATTCAAAGGCACCTCTGCCGTTTCAGTAAAAATTGCAATGTCTTCAAGTGCACTAATCTTAGCGGTAGCCGGAATATGAGTCCGTTTATTGTCACTCAGTGATTCAACAATAATACCATTCCTCGATTGGGATATAAACTTATACAACCCGCCTTTTCCTGAGATTGCTAAAATGTCTTTTAACGCCATGTTTACGCTTTTTAAAATTAAAGTATGCAAAAGTATAAATTCCCCTGATATTGCAAAAAGCTAATATCAACTCAATCTTTTTTCTTTTTTTATGGCCTCATAAGCATGGTTGATTTTTTGAAATTTTTCTTCGGCAGCTTTTCTGACATCTTCTCCAAGGTAACTAACCTTATCGGGATGATTTTCTTTAGCCATTTTCCGGTAAGCCTTCTTAATTTCGTCATCCGGGGTATTTCTGTCTACGCCCAAAATTTTATACGCGCTGTCTGTTTCATTTTGAAACATGGAGCGAATGGATTCCTTATCATGATTACTGATACCGAGATAGCCGGCAATCAAATCTATCACGGTAAGTTCTTTAGCCTGAATGTGTTTATCAGCACTTGCCAGCCCGTATAAAAAATGCAACAATTGCAGGCGTGAAGGATAATCCAGCCCTTTTCTAATTTGCATGGCTACATCCTGGAGCGGTATGTTTTGTTTCAGCAAATCACGAAGCAATATCATGGCTTCACCAGTTTTGGCGATACCAAATTGCCGGGCAAACCATTGTTTCACATAATCAAGTTCAGAACGAAGTATCTTACCATCGGCTTTCATTACAGCTGCAACAAGTACAAGCAGACTAATAGCAAAATCACCGGAAGTAGCCCGCCGGGTTTGTGTTTGCTGCATCACGCCTTTTTGTTCATCAAATAAGGTGCCAATGCCAAACCCTAAAAGCGCTCCAATGGGGCCTAACACTGTAAAACCTAAGATACCACCAATCCATTTATTGTAATTTGACATAAATTTAAAGTTTAAGGCATCCTTTCTTCAAAAACCATTCCCTCTTTACGCAATGGCATGTTCATTCAATAATTATTGTCTGGGAAATCCCAAATTAGCCATTATGGTTAGCACTTGCGGAATTATCATATAATCGTTGTAATTATTTAAAATAAAATCAGCTCTTTTCAGTTTTTCATCTTCGGGCATTTGTTGTTGCATGATTTTTTTTACGCGTTCCCTGCTGTGATCATCCCGCTGAATTACGCGTTGAATCCTGATTTCTTCAGGCGCATATACCACCATGCTTTTATCAAGTAGTTTGTATGCTCCACTCTCAAAAAGAATAGCGGCCTCCTGAATAAGCAAAGGATAATCTTTATGCTTACTGACCCATGCTAAGAAAATGCGCCGTACAGCAGGATGAATAATATTGTTTACTTGTTGGCGGGTATTAGCATCATTGAAAACGAGCTGTGCCATTTTTGCTTTATTAATTTCAGATCCGGCATATATGTCAGGTCCAAAAGTTTTAATAAGCTCATTCTTAAGTTCCGCATCCGAATTCATGGCTTTACGGGCTTCAATATCTGCATTGAAAACCGGAATGCCAAAAGTAGAAAAAACCTTGCATACCAGTGATTTACCGCTTCCGATTCCGCCTGTAATGCCAAGTTTGATCATTATCGTTCAACAATATATTCAACATGTTGCGGAAAGATCCTTACCTGCTCTACAAAGTCAGGTTTACTATCAAGGGTAACCTTTAGCTTCTTCCTTTCTTCGGAAATATCATTAAAATCAACACTTGCTTTAAACAAGCCGGGGATAGCTTTGTCGTAATCACTTAAACCTACTCTGAAGCTGACATCAACATCTTTAGGAAATAATTTTACCGTGAGGGTATCCGGTGAATTGGAAACCTGAATTGGAATTTCAATTGAAGTTTCTGTAAATTGCTCAACCATAATCTTGTAATCAACCTCATCTGGAGTAAACTTAAGCTTTTCCTGCTTTGGTATCTTTAGAGAACCGGATATGGTATCGCTCACATTAATAAGACTTTCAGGAAGGGTTATGGCTGTTTGAATGGTATCGACAATGCTGCTTGGTCCGGAAACAATCACTGAATCAGGGGAAAGCATGACGTCACCCTTTTGAATGTATTGTTTTGCTATGCTATATTCAATATTTGGGTTCACGGGAATTTTTTTATTTACCACTTCGGCCAGCTCAAAAAAGAGAGTATCCGGAGATATTTCAATAATTTGAATGTTAGCATCAAGCTGATTTTGAATTCTTTGACTTGCCACATCAGTTAATACATAAAATTCTGTACTCTCTTTTCCTTCCATCAGAGAGAAAGAATTAACATCAAAAGCTATGGGATTAATCCTGGACTGAACCTTATATTTTAAAATGACATTTCCATTGGCATTAACCCTTATATTTAAGGATTCAGGCAAATCATTTACCAGGACTTTGTTTTTTGGAAAATTGTAATAGCGTACCGGATATGATATTTCGGTGAAATATTGTTCGCCAAGCACCATTGAAAGCCACAGAATGGTGGAAAGAAAAACAAAAAAGAGAAATACAAGCGCTTTGGGGCCAAATCGTTTTTTAAAACGTTCGGATACGGACTTTGCCCATGCAACATTCACATCTGCTGGAAACCGAAAGCGCTTAGTATCACCCATTTTTCTATGAGTTAAAAAATAAAAGCCTATGAGGATGTCTGAAAAATTAACTTATAAAATGGACAAGTTTTCAATCAAACAAACCTGTGATGTGGTGCACATTAGTAAGCGTCACCCTCACAGTGATTATTTCAGGCATCCTCAAAGGTGTACATATTTGTCTTTATCTTTGCTGTCCGAGGTCAGAAGGATCTTTAATCAAGGCGCTTTTATCAACTTTAAGTTTAACATTCTCATCTACTTCAAGTGTAACGCTCTGATCAGAAACCTGGGTGATCTTACCGTAAATACCACCGCTGGTAATCACTTTATCTCCTTTTTTCAATGCCTCCCTGAAACTCCTTAATTCTTTTTGTTTTCTCATCTGGGGGCGTATCATAAAGAAATAAAAGACGACGAGAATAAGCACCATCATTATTAAACCGGAATACGGATTACCTCCGCCTTGTCCTTCAACTGGTGGCGTCATTAATAAAATGTTCATTAAATTCATTGCTTCTGTTTTAAAATTAAACCATCTAATTATTTAATATTATTTCTGCTGTTACAATAAGTACATGCTCCTTTTTTGTTCCGTTGGTAATCACTTTTATGGTTTTGTACTGATTACCGTTACGGCCGGATGAATCGAAAATAATTTCAACATTGCCCTGTTCACCCGGAGCTACCGGGTCTTTTGACCATGACACGGCTGTACAACCACAGCCTGCCTGCACATTCTCAATTACTACATGCCCGGCACCGGTATTGGTGAAACGAAACGTATATCCTACTTTTTCGCCCTGCACCAATGTACCATAATGATGGGCAGTGGTATCGAAAATAACTGTTCCGGCACTTTGCACAGTTCCAGTCTCTGTTACCCTCCCATCTTTGCTATTGGTTTGAAGCTGGTTGCATGATAAAACACCAACCAACAAAACCACCAGAACCAGGGGCCATTTATTTACGTTCAACACTCTCATAAAACAGATGCAAAATAAAGGAAAAAAAGAGTCAAAGCCAACTTTGAAGATTTTTGTAATCAGGATGCTTCACCAATCAGTCCTCTGCCTTGTTTTACAATGACTTTCTCCTGCTTAAGTTTATGAATGATTTTATCAAGTATGCCATTAATAAACGTGCTGCTTTTTTTTGTGCTGTAATATTTCGAAATTTCAATATACTCGTTCAACGATACTTTTACCGGAATTGAAGGGAATTCAACCAATTCGTTTATTGCAATCTGCATCAATAAAATATCCATAAAGGCAATGCGTTCAACATCCCAGTTTTTGGTAAAATCACTTATTAAACCGGTATATTTGTCATTGTTGATAATTGTTTTACGAAAAAGAGTTTTCACAAATTCCCTGTCTTCATCATTCTTAAACATGGGCATCATCCTGGCATATTCGCCATCTGATTCCCTGAGACCCTTTACGGTTTTCATAATCATCCCCGTGACAAAATCCAAATCATCATTCCAGTAAATGCTTTGCTCCTCAAGGGCCTGATGAAGTTCCTCGCTGGGTAATAAGGCCTCGCTAATGATTTTCAGCACGACTTTTTTGTCCCACTCATAATTATCTTCTTCACTGGCCATATAAAGCTTAAAATATTGCGTATCAGCAATACTATTGTACAGGTTTTTGATCAATTCAGGATATTTCACCCAGCTAATCCCATGAAGTTCAATGTAACGTAATATTTGATCATTATTGCTTAATTGATCCAACACCCTGTTTTTGATAAATTTTTCATTTGGATGCAAGTCTTCGGTGGTGGGCCGTTTTTTTGCGCGTGCAAGATCAATCCGCGATTGGGCATAATTTCTAATTTCAATCATCAGGAGCATCAAAAGGTAATATAACTCATAAGCCTTTTCAATGCTGTGAAATAATTCCTTTTCCGATTTTTCAATAGAACCTGAATCCGATTTGAAATATGCATAAGTACAGTGAAGAACTTTGATTCGTAACAGTCGTCTGCTAATCATGATATAAAATAACTTCTCATTAACTACATTCTAATAACAATGCAAAGGTAACTTAAAATTAATTTTTACAGCATTTATAAAGGAAAGTTTCGTCTGTTTGATATAAAAAAAAACTGTCTAACATTTTGTCTTTAGGGGATTTATGAATAAAAAAAAGAATTATTTCTTTCAATTTGAAAAAAAGAATTCATACTTTTGAACTTTAGTATTCAACCAAGCTTAAAACTCTAGACTTATTATGGAAGAAGGTAACGATAACAGAAAAGAATTTAAAAAAAGAAAACGTGATGAGGTACACTCTAACGTTGTGAGAGCAGGAAAAAGAACCTATTTTATTGATGTTAAAGCCACACGAAAAAGTGAGCATTATTTAACAATAACCGAGAGTAAGCGGAAATTTAATCGAAACGGTCGATTTTATTTTGAGAAGCATAAAATTTTTCTTTACGAAGAAGATATTGATAATTTCATTGATGGTCTTCAGGAAATGATTGATTTTGTCAAAGAGAATAATGCCAGGCTTACTTTAGACCGGGAGGATTATCACACAGACCGGGAAGAAATCATGTATCAGAACGATGAAAATGAAGCAGCATCTGTATCAGACGATTTTACAAATGTAGAATTTGATGATCTGAATAAGTGACGCTATTATCCGGAGATTTAATCATACTTTGCCATTTTGTCTTCGATATGTACATCGTTGTGTTTAGATATCTGCAATTTTATGTTGATTAACATGCTCTCGGCACCACTTTCGAAACAAGTCTGTTGGATTTTTTCGATCATCGCTGTTATCTGTTGATATTCTCCTTCAACAACAGTCTCAAAAGGGCATACCCTGTATTTCAATCCGGAATTTTGAATTACTGCGATGGCTTTGTCCACCACATCATAATCATTTTTGCTTGTTTTGGGCAGCACCTGAATAGCTGCATTAATAAGTTTTCCCATGGGTAAATGTTTTAAACAATAAAATCTCAAAGGTATGGTTTCCTGTAAAAAAGAGGCAAAATTACCGGTAGAAAATACTTTTCAGTTATTCTTCAAACCCGTTGATGAGTAGCTGTTCAATTTCATCAAACGCCAGCCGCTTCACATTGGTGATGATAAAAGAAGGATTGATAAAATCACCATACATATTGCATTCACGGATGACTTTCTCAAACAGTTTTTTGATAGATATCTGCAATGGAATAATGGCTAACAGCGTTGCAAACCGTCCGTGAAATTTCAATTCTTCGATTTCTGATTTACTGGAATACAAAACAAAATCAAGTTCCTTTGTTAACACTTCTTTTTGAAGCTTTGTAAAATCATGTTGTCTGGTAAAAAAAACAATAAAATACCGTAGTTTAGTTCCCTTGCCTCCTAATCCGGTGGAAATAAACACCTGACTCTGATCAAGCAACCTGCTCTCCAAAAGCATCCTGCTTTCCTGGTAAGCCAGTACTGCCCAGTCGTGAAGCTGAATGTGACCAGGGCTTTTCACATATTTTTCAATGGTACGGTAAGCTTCCACATTATCAATGGATGCCAATTCAACAAAACGGCTTTTCTTCTCTTCTTCAGAAGTATTTTCGAGAAAAATATCATCCTTTACTCCCAGAATCTCTTCCTCGGACTTATCCTGGACATAATTCCGGGAAAATTCAAAGTATTCCATCTGAAGATCAATATCTATTTCTTCTTCAAGAATTTTGAAATCACCAGGAACACTACCGAGCATCTCATTTATAGTTTCATATATATTTTCATTTTCCTGCATTCAATCCCTGTTTTTTGCTAAACACTGATAAGCTATTCTTTTCTAAGATAAAAAATTAAAACATAGAATCCAATTTAATGGCAGGAATATTTAGGTGTTAACAAATATTTAACGAAAATTTTCGTTTTTACGTATAATAACCAAACATTAAAAAAAAGATTGGGCAGGAAAGGGAGAACAACGCTTAACTTATTTTATTTTTGCCCGTCCGGAACAATACCAATATGTAGGTATTGTAAAAGTAAGGTGTGTTTAATAGTATTACAGAATAATTTCGAAGATTGGCAAAAGAATGCAGTTATCTGATTTAAAATCAAATGAATACGGAATAATAAGCAAGGTACGGGGCAGAGGAGCCTTTAGGCGGAGAATAACGGAAATGGGGTTCATAAAGGGAAAAAAAGTACAGGTAATTAAAAATGCCCCTTTAAGAGATCCAATTGAATACATGGTTATGGGCTATAAAGTATCGCTCCGTAGGAATGAAGCGTCGTTGATAGAAGTAGTTAGCCCGGAAGAAAAACCTGAGATACAAGCATACAATGGCACTACTATTGAAGAAATATTGCTAAACACTGCTATCAATAAAGGACGCGAAATTAATGTGGTCTTTGTTGGTAATCCGAATGCAGGTAAGACATCATTGTTTAATTACGCTTCCAACTCACGCGAACGGGTAGGCAATTACAGCGGGGTTACGGTAAACTCCAAAACAGCCCGCATCAAGCATGGTAATCATGTTTTTAACATTACTGATTTGCCTGGCACGTATTCCCTTTCGGCCTATTCCCCTGAAGAGCTTTATGTCCGCGATTATATCATCGACATGGTTCCTGATGTGGTCATTAACGTGGTGGATGCTTCCAATCTTGAACGTAACCTCTACCTCACTACTCAGCTCATTGACATGGATATTAAAGTCATTATGGCTTTAAACATGTACGATGAATTACAAAAAAAGGGTGATGAGTTTGACTATGTTGCGCTTGGAAAATTATTGGGTATACCCATTGTACCCACAGTTGGTTCAAGAGGACGTGGTATTAAAGAATTGCTTGACAAAATAATTAATGTTTATAATGACAACGACCCGGTTCAACGCCATATCCATATCAACTATTCCAAGGAGATAGAAGATTCAATTCAGAGAATTCAGGAACACATAAAAAAAGACAGTGCATTTACTGATAAATTATCTTCCAGGTTTATAGCCATTAAATTATTGGAAAAGGACCATCATGTAAAAGCAAAAACCGAGGTGCTGTCCAATTATAAAGAAATTAAATCTCAGGCAAACAAGGAAATTGAAAAACTGGAAACCTTATACAATGAGGATAGTGAAACACTGATTACAGATGCCAAGTATGGATTTATAGCCGGAGCACTGAAAGAAACATATAAAGAAAGTGTCCTGACCCGTAGAAAAACCACTGAAATTATAGATGCCTTTATTACTCACCGGTTATTTGGTTTCCCAATATTTATTTTCTTTTTATGGCTGATGTTTCAGACCACATTTACCCTGGGTAACTATCCCATGGAATGGATTGATCAGGGAGTGTTGCATTTTAGCAACTTTCTGCGAAGCACCATGCCTGCAGGTTCGTTCAAAGATTTGCTTATTGAGGGGGTGATTGGCGGTGTTGGCGGTGTAATTGTATTTTTACCCAATATTCTGATCCTTTTTTTCTTTATTTCTTTGATGGAAGATACCGGATACATGGCCCGGGCAGCATTCATCATGGATAAACTTATGCATAAAATCGGGTTGCATGGTAAGAGTTTCATTCCACTGATTATGGGCTTTGGATGCAACGTACCGGCCATCATGGCTACCCGTACCATAGAAAACCGCAACAACAGGTTGCTCACCATGCTTATCAATCCGTTTATGTCGTGCAGTGCCCGCCTGCCGGTATATATTTTGTTGATCGGGGCATTTTTCCCAAAAAATCAGGGCACCATGCTGTTTTTGATTTATGGTATTGGTATATTCCTCGCCATTGTGTTTGCGCTCATCTTTAAACGCTTCTTTTTCACTAAAGATGAACAACCTTTTGTAATGGAGCTGCCACCTTACAGGCTGCCAACCATTCGATCCATTACAAAACACATGTGGCATAAAGGTTTTCAATATATCAGTAAGATGGGTGGTGTAATACTGGTAGCTTCTATAATCATCTGGGGGCTTGAACATTATCCAAAAAACGTGGAACTGTCCCGTGATTATGAGAAAGAGATAGAGATGGTGACCAGCCAACCAAATCTTGACCAGGCTGCCATTCAGGATAGCATTCGTGAAATAGAAACTATGATAGAATCCGAACAGCAGGAAAAATCTTACCTCGGTCAGATTGGTCATTTTATTGAACCAGCCATCCGCCCGTTGGGATTTGACTGGCGTATGGGCGTGAGTTTGTTGTCGGGTATTGCGGCCAAGGAAATCGTAATCAGCACCATGGGAGTTATTTTCCAGGCCGATGATCCGATTCAAGCCGAAGCAGAACCGTTGATGAAAAAACTTCAACAAGCCAAGGTACAAAGTGGTCCCAGGGAAGGAGAAAATCTGTTTACACCCTTATCGGCTTTGGCATTTATTTTGTTTATTCTTATATACTTCCCATGTGTAGCCGTTATAGCTGCTATCAGGAAAGAATCCAACAGCTGGAAATGGGCTGTATTTACCGTCTTTTATACCACGGGTACAGCATACCTTATTTCGCTATTGGTCTACCAAACAGGTAATTTATTTTTTTGATTTAGTTATGGTACAGGATATTTTAACAATTACAGCAATTTTTGCAGCAAGTGTATATGCTTTGTTACATTTGGTGAAAATGTTTTTACCATCAAAAAACAATAGTGGAGGACACCATTGTGGCGGTTGCACTACCGAAGGATGTGGAATAAAAAATCTGCCAATTAAGAACTTACCTGTCAACAGGCCACTGCCCTTTAATCCGAATGAACTATTTCCATTCTGAACGTATCATCCCGTTTT
>CAZZBU010000022.1:0-35694 GCA_964652315.1 uncultured Bacteroidales bacterium | reverse complement strand
GTAATTTAACAATCTGGCCAGTATACAATCAAAAAGAAGGTGATTTAATTTGATACAGTATTTTCCCATGTACTGGCCTGATCAACTGCTTACATAGTGCATTCCTTCCTACTTTACGTGGGAAGGAATTATTTTTTGTTGCAGAAATTTTGCTGTATATGAGTTTTCATGATTCACCAAATCTTCGGGGGTGCCTTCGAAAACCAAATCTCCCCCTTGCAGGCCACCTTCAGGGCCTAAATCAATAATCCAGTCAGCACTTTTAATGATTTCCAGGTTATGCTCAATAATAACAATGGAATGTCCATTATCGATGAGGGCATTAAATGCATCCAACAGCTTTTGAATATCATGGAAATGGAGGCCGGTGGTGGGTTCATCAAAAATAAACAGGGTATGTGATTTTTGGTTATCCTTGCCTAGAAAAGAAGCCAGTTTAACACGCTGGCTTTCACCACCGCTTAACGTACTGGACGATTGTCCCAGTTTGACATAGCCGAGCCCAACATCGGCCAAAGGAGTTATTTTTTCAACTATTTTTTTCTCAAGTGTGCCTTTCGACTCTCCAAAGAACTCAATAGACTCATTTACCGTCATCTCAAGCACATCGAAAATATTCTTATCCCTGTAATGCACATCAAGAATATCTTCTTTAAATCGTTTGCCATGGCATGATTCGCATTGTAAGTACACATCAGCCATAAACTGCATTTCCACTTTTATTACCCCTTCGCCCTGACATTCTTCACAACGGCCTCCATCAACATTGAATGAAAAATGAGCCGGCTTAAAACCGTTTATTTTTGATGCTTGTTGATTGGCAAACAATTTACGAATCTCATCATAGGCCTTTAGGTACGTTACAGGGTTGGAACGTGAAGAACGGCCAATGGGGTTCTGATCAACAAATTCTACTGAATCAATGGTTTTGATATCCCCAAGTAAAGCATCAAAATCGCCCGTTTTATCACCAAATCCATTTACAATTTTATTTAAGGCCGGAAAAAGAATGTTCCTGATAAGGGTTGATTTTCCTGAACCACTTACACCGGTTACCAGGGTCATGATGTGAAGCGGTATTTTTACATGGATGTTTTTAAGGTTGTTTTCCCTGGCACCTTTTATTTCAAGAAGGTTGCTCCATTTTCTTCGTTGTGCAGGTAATGCAATCACTTCCTGTTGGGTCAGGTATTTGGCAGTGAGGCTCTTTTGTTGTTTGATAAGCTCTTCATGTGGGCCTTGAAATACTACCTCTCCACCATGACGGCCTGCCAGTGGGCCGATATCAATCAATTCATCTGCAGCAAGCATTATTTCTTCATCGTGCTCAACTACCAGTACGGTATTGCCAATGGCTTTTAATTTGTTGAGTACATTTATTAACCGGTGGGTATCTCGTGGATGCAGGCCAATGCTTGGCTCGTCAAGGATGTACAAAGAACCTACCAGGCTGCTGCCCAGTGAGGTTGCCAGGTTTATGCGTTGTGACTCTCCGCCTGACAGGGTTGATGAAAGACGATTTAGCGTCAGGTAGCCCAAACCTACATTCAACATATAATCCAACCGGCTTTTAATTTCTGTGAGAATTCTTCCGGCAATGTTTTTGTCGTGTTCAGATAGCCTCAGGTTATCAAAAAACAAGGCCAAATCAGATATAGGCAAATCTACCAGTTCCTGAATGGGTTTTTCATTGACCTTTATGTATCCGGCTTCTTTTTTTAACCGGCCTCCCCGGCATTCCGGACAGGTTGTTTTTCCCCGGTATCGCGACAACATAACCCGGTATTGAATTTTATATTTGTTCTCTTCAAGCATTTTGAAGAAATCATTCAAACCGCTGAAATAACGGTTTCCGGTCCAAAGTAATTCTTTCTGTTCTTTGGTGAGTTCAAAAAAAGGTTTATGAATCGGGAAATTAAAATTATCTGCTTTGTAGATTAACCTGTCGAGCCACTCGCGCATCTTTTCACCACGCCAGCATACAATGGCTTCTTCATAAACCGAGAGGCTTTTGTCGGGGACAACCAGATCCGGGTCAATGCCAAGAACTTTTCCGTAACCTTCACATACTGGACATGCCCCCAAAGGGTTATTAAAGCTGAAGGTATGCACGGTGGGCTCTTCAAAGGTAATTCCATCGAGTTCAAAACGCTCGCTGAATGTTACCGTGCTGCTTTCGTCTCCATTGTAGATTCGCAGCACACATGTTCCGTCGCTTTCCTTAAATGCTTGTTGTACACTATCCGCCATACGGCTCAGAGAATCTTCATCTTTTTTTACGATAAGCCTGTCAATGAGAAGATAAATTTCTTTTTGTTTTTTGAGCAGGGTGTTGTTTTCCAGCAATTCTTCAATCCGAATGATGTTACCTTGATGATCCACTCTGGAAAAACCTTCTTTAAGATCGGCCTGAAGTTTGCTTTTTAAATCCACTCTCTTATCAGGAAGCACCGGGCATAGGATAGTGAATTTCCTTCCTTCTTCAAGACCTTCAATGTATTTAATTACCGAGGTTACAGAGTCTTTGGTCACCTCTTTTCCGGATACCGGAGAGAACGTTTTTCCAATTCTTGCGTATAACAGTTTTAGGTAGTCATATATTTCAGTTGAAGTGCCTACAGTGGACCGGGGATTTCTGGTGTTGACTTTCTGTTCAATGGCAATGGCCGGGGGAATTCCTTTGATATAATCCACCTCAGGTTTGTTCATCCTGCCAAGAAACTGGCGGGCATAAGCAGAAAGGCTTTCAACATAGCGGCGCTGGCCTTCAGCATATATGGTATCAAATGCCAGGGAAGATTTTCCGGAGCCTGATAAACCGGTAATCACCACAAATTTATTTCGTGGGATATTTACATGGATGTTTTTCAGATTGTGTACCCGGGCTCCTTTTACAATTATATGATTGTTAAATGATTCTTTTTTTTCTGGCATAATGTTTGTCTCCTTTTGTAGGGGATGCAATTTTAACATAAAAAACTTAAATATTGCAGAATAGTTGTTTTGAATAATAAAATTATTTTATAAAATTGCATACCAGAATAAAACGATTGTTAATTTAATTATTGGAGGACTGATTATAGGAACATTTCTACCCTTTTAATAACAAATGAGGGAGGTAGTTTTGAATAGAAGTAAGTTTACCGACTATGAGTTGGTCAATCAGTTCGTTAATGGTAGTCACAATAGTCTGGAAATTCTAATTCATCGCCATAAAAATAAAATCTATACTTATATTTTATTGATGGTGAAAAATGATGTACTCGCCGAGGATATTTTTCAGGATACATGGATGAAGGTGATTCGCTCATTAAAACGCGGCAACTATAAGGATAATGGTAAATTTGTGTCATGGGTAATTCGCATTGCTCATAATCTGGTGATTGATCATTTCCGAAAATCCAATCAGATGCCGACTATTTCGAACGACAGCTATGAGAGTGATCTTTTTAATGTACAAAAGTTTTCTGATAAAAACATCGAAGACAATATTGTACTAAAGCAAGTTAGTAAGGAAGTAAGAAGCCTGATAGACGAGTTGCCTGTTGAACAGAAGGAAGTAGTGATTCTAAGGCACTACCTTGAATTGAGTTTTAAAGAAATAGCTGAACATACAGGTGTCAGCATCAATACTGCATTAGGCCGTATGCGTTATGCACTGATTAACCTGAGAAAAGCTATTGAAGAAAAAAAGCTTAATTTAGCATTCTGATAAGATAATAAAATTTTTAGTAGAGCGTTTTCTCATAAGTAATATTAATTCAAAATCAAATGTTGCCTATGAGTAAAAACTCTACTATTTATTTTGTTTATCAAAATTTTCCCGATGTACAATCTGAAGTTATGGATATTGACAAACTTTTTGTCAACCATAAAGACTTTGCAAAAGTATACGGATATCTTGATAATTTAAGAACTACAGCACCAGATAAACTGGTTGAGAATATTTTAAAAAGAGCCCATGATTAATTATCAAGGGCTTTTTTTCAATTCATTTTTAAGATAACAGATCTGGCAGCCTGTTAAACCTGCGGTTTCTGTACGTAACCTGTTTTTTCCGAGGGATACTTCAATAAAATTCTTCTGCCTTGCCAGCGCCACTTCCTGTTCTGAAAAATCGCCTTCAGGTCCTATCAACAGGAGCACAGGTTTGCCAGCTGTCATTGTATTAAAGAGATGCGGTAGCCCTAATTCCTGACAATGGGCAATAAAGGATGTTTCATTAGTTATATCCGTATCCGAGCATATTTTTTCAAAAGTCGTTACAGGCATCAATTTCGGAAACCAGGCACGCAAGGACTGTTTTGCAGCCGACTGCACTATACGCAAAGACCGGTCATGATTAAATTTTCTTCTTTCGGAATGAAATGTAATTAAGGGTGTAATTTTCGTTATTCCGCATTCAGTGGCTTTTTCAAGAAACCACTCAAAACGATCAATGCTTTTTGTTGGAGCAATCGCAATGTGAATATCATTTGGTCTGGCCTGGGTGGTTATTTCATGAATTTCCACTGCAACCCGGTTTTTTTTTATTTCGATAATTGTACCCTTGAAAAAACTTCCTTTTCCGCTGGTAGCTGTTAATCCGTCACCGGTATTCATCCTCAGGACCCTTGAACAGTGCATTGCTTCCTGATCTTCCAGAAAAAGTATGTCTTCACTGATTTTATCAGTGTAAAAAAGGTTCATGTTTTTGTTTATTTGTTAAGTTCGCAGCTATCCCGAAGATAGATTGAAATAATTAATTATGCGAAAAATAGGACTTATTTCTGATACCCATGGCCATTTCGAAGAAAAATTAATCGGGCATTTTAGCGCATGCGATGAAATATGGCATGCCGGCGATATCGGTAACATCGAACTGGCCGATAAGCTGGCTGCTTTAAAACCCTTACGCGCGGTTTATGGTAATATTGACGGCCATGAAATCAGGGCAGTGTACCCCAGAAATCAACGGTTTAAATGTGAGCAGGTTGATGTTTGGATGACCCACATTGGCGGTTATCCAAACCGGTACGATCCTGGTATCAGAAATCAACTTTTTGCTTCTCCCCCGGATTTGTTTATCACAGGTCATTCACACATCTTAAAAGTGATGTACGATAAAAAACTAAAGTTATTGTATATCAATCCGGGCGCTATCGGAAAATCCGGTTTTCATAAGGTACGTACTGCTGTCCGTTTTGTGATAGACGGGTGCAACATCAGGGATTTGGAGGTTATCGAATTTCAGAAAAGGTATTAATGAGGTTGTCCAATAAGATTAATTTCTGGTGTTTTGTCACTAAAACGCCAAAAACGCGAAATCCCGCAAATTCAGCTTATAAATGAATTAAGTTTAGTGGGGTTGTGTTCCTGCCAGCAGGTCAGGCAAGGGTTGAGATTTTGTGGCAGAAACAGGATTTTTTGGACACCCACTTTTTATTCCATTTCCTCTTCCTGTGCGTTTGCTTCGCGCATGCGGCGCAGGAACATGTTCATTTTTCTGTTGGTTGACAACATGAAGATGTATGGCGTTTCACCCCGGTCAACCTTCATTTTTCGTTCCCTTACCTTCAAGTCCTTTATTGTTTGAATGTATTCGTTTGATGACGAGAGGGTCTGCATTACACCCCGCGAATAACCGAAATAGAACCAGTTGTTGTTATCCACTTTGATATAAAAATCAAACAGATCGCCGCTGCGTTTTTTCACGACCTCCAGGAAGCCTTCATAGGTTTTGTTAATCTGAATGTCATCGATAGAACCGATTCCAATCGGCCCTACTGAGTGATAAGAATTTGAGAGATCATTCCATTCGAGCTTAAGATCGGTGAATACTATGGTATGCCTGATGGCTGGTGGTATTTCCTTAAGGAAACCAAACAGGCTTAGCTCATCCTGCATAACATCGTAGGCTTCCTGACCCATCATCTCTACCATGCTTTTGCGGTATACACTGCGCTTCATATCCACCGGATTGGCCGGCAGGCTGTCAAGCGTTTCGCCCATAATGTCCAAGGCCTTAGGAGCAAGGAAAAAGTCTGCTGAAAGGACAATGTCAAAATTTGTTTTGTTTTCAGGCAGGTTTCTTCTTACATTCCCTACGGTTTCAAGCTTAACCTGGCCCAGATCAACACCAAGGTTCAGTTTTCCTTCGCCGTATTGTTCGCAGCCAAAACGATGGAAGCTCATGTAATTGCCGGGCAAGGACATGGTGTCGAGCTTTTCGCGGCTTCCAATCCGGTAGGTCTCCGCAGCTTTGTCGTAAGTAAGGTACCCGCTGGCAGTAGAGACATATTCATCTGAATAATTTCTTCTTCGCCCAAAGAAGGTCGAAAACAGGTGAATGCTATCATTGGCCACCATGATGCCATTATAAATTTTAGCATTATTGATGTCCAGAGGTTGAGCCGGAATTGGAATATAAATGCTGTCTGGGTTAATTGGGGAACGGAAGGTCAACCAGCGTTTTTCGACCTGCTCACAATTGTGGTCGATCATCAATGCACCATCAAATGTCAGGTATTTTTGACCAGCGGCCAGTTCAACATCGCCCTGATAGGTGTAGTTGGGGCTTAGGGTAAAGTCTTCCGGCTCCAGAATTTCACCTTTAGCTATCGTCTGCCCTTTGTCATCCGGCATTATTTCATCAAACTGGATGATTTGTTTTTGCCTTGTCTCATCGATATAATCATACCGGCCGGATCCCAGATAGTCGTTTTTACCATAGACATCCACTGTAGCTGTGTGTATGGTGTGGTAACGCGTTTTCTGGTTTGCTTCGATGGATGTATTGGTTAGGGTTAGCATTTTTGCATTCTCGGCAACAGAAATTTTTTGTTCATCAGGAAATATTCTTGTATCGGCTATTTCCAGATATTTTACATATTCTGCATTGATGAGGTTCTCGGCATAATCATAATAGGCCAGTGGTGACACAAAACTCAGGGAATCCTGTTCAGGAAGGATGGACATGTATTGTGACCCAACCAGCTGATCGGTAGAATCGGTTTTGAGCGCTGCCAAATCTACGCCCTGGGTTTGCATTTCAAGATTTTGATTGTCCATATACCACTCAAAGTGGTTTATGAAGCCTATGTATTTGTTTTCAGGGAATTCAATCAATGAAAAATCTTCGTTTGAATTAAATTCTCCCTTATGGGTTTTATAATCGACCCTGGCTCTTATGTTGTCAGCCAAAACCGTGTAACCATCAGAGTTTACTGATTTAAGAAAGAAGTCTGCCGTATCGGCAAGAATTTGATCTGAGGCGTAAATAAAACGTCCGGATTCAAGTTCCGAGTTATGCAGGTCCATTCTTCCTGTGCCTGAAAGCCCACCGGGCTGCAAAGTCAAATCGCCTTGCAAAAAGGTAGTATCGTTAAACATGTTAAACCTGGCGCTGTTTTGCTGTGCGGTAAGAATATCGTCATAAGGCAGCCATTGGATGTCATTGTCTTTTGAAGCTACCTGGGGATACTCTGTAGCTGTTGGTTTTTTATTGACGATGAACTCATCGGCTAAGGTATTCACTGAGTCGAGATAGAATTTTATATCGGGTGAATAAGTCACTGATGACAGGTAGTGCATTTCTCCTGCACCGCGTAATCCTTTATTTGTGAGGCTAAGCTGCTGGTGAAA
The DNA here is from genome assembly GCA_964652315.1 of uncultured Bacteroidales bacterium. GTDB lineage: Bacteria > Bacteroidota > Bacteroidia > Bacteroidales > JAAAOM01 > CAZZBU01. The sequence continues at coordinate 28,071 of CAZZBU010000022.1, read as the reverse complement.
AGTTCCTTTGCCTTCATAAAGAAGGAGTCCGGCAGAATCTGTTTTATAACTGAACCCAAGGCTGTTGTCAGGTTGGATGGATAATGTGTGTGGCATTTCGGGGATGATGCCACCTGAGTACAGGGTTCCATTATACATTAACCCTTCTTTGGTGAAATTATCCAGGCTGTCGAGGATAAAGGATTCCAACTCAAAGAAAAACTTCCGGCGATCGTAGACACCGCCTTCAACAGCAGGATTATCATAATAGACGTAAGAGTTTTCATTGCTTTTGAAAATAGGATACTCCGGCATGGATTTTCTGCCCGATTTGTTTTCAGGATCATCAATCAACACTTCTCCAGTAAGATTTTCTATTTTGCTTTCAACATTGTAAATCAACGGATTGCCAAAGTTGTCAACATCGTCGCCCAGGTATCGCATCCGGAGCGAATCGATATTTTGAAGGTTTATTTTAAATTCATTATAGGAAAAAAGAAAATTATTGCCATAAAAAGTAAACAATCCGGCATCTACCCGTCCGTCAAATTGAAAATTCCGGTTTTGTTTCAAAACGATCTGTTCATTTGCCGGGTATATGTGTACTGCCTGTGAATCGCTCAGAAAGATGTAAGGGACACCATTGATGATCAGGTCTTGGTTGCTGACCTGGTAAATGGCGTTATCAAGGGGAGCATTTGTCTCCGATTGTATGTTGAGCACGTCATAGTCTATTCTGGCAATGCTTGCAGCAAGGTAATCATAAAGCTTTTGTTTTACAGTAATGGTTTGTGTATTTACATCATAGTAAATGAAGCCCTGGAAGGACATCTGCATGAGCAATTGTTTCACCTGTATCAGGCTTTTTTTCAGATAGTTGGCAAATGCCTCTACCTCAAATTCATTTCTTCCATAGTACTCAGCGAATTTTTTAATGGCATACAGGGGGTGTACCGGATCACGTAATTGTAACGCTTCAAAGCGTCGATGATTGAAAAAATTTATGGATTCAAAATTTGCTTTACCTATGGATGAACCAGGCAGCATGGTAAACCTTATTTCGTCCTCGTCGATGCGCCAGTTAAGCTGTTCAAAATTCATGTCTACCTTGTGATACGAATTAAAGTAAGGGCCCTGAGAGGTGAAATCATCGGACCGTACAAGGGATAGTGTCCGGCTTTGGACCAGGTATGTGAAATTCAGGTCGGGATGAAAGATAGAATCGTTATCGAGCTTAATGTTTACAGATGTATTGATGCCGTTTACCCGGTCTTTTTTGAATATGAAATAATTGGATGCAGCCTCCAGAATCAACGTGTCCCGACGAAAAACCAATAATCTGGCTGGTATTTCATCATTTCCTCTTCCAACAAGCCTGGCACCCTGCATGGATAATCCTCCGGTGAATGTTACATTTTCATAAAGATCTGATATTTCATAATCCTGTTTGTAGGAGTAAAATCTGGGATACGTTGCTTCCGAAGGGGTTCTAATCATCCGCGCCTTATCTTCCAGCGAACCTAAGAGGGTATAATCAAAATATGTTTTGTTGGTAAAAGTAACTGAATCAGCCGTGTACCCGGATTTCTTCAGTTCGATGGTGTATTTTGGTACTGTAGCATACACCTCGTCAGGACTGAACCCACATCGCTCAAAAGTAACCAGCGAACTGTTACCCTGCCATATATTATCAAGAATATAATATTTTCCGGATGTTTTATTAATCTGGATGCTATCGCGTTTTGCATAACAAATAAGCTCTGTAGCAGGAAAATCCACATAGAATTCATCATCTTCATAAAAAAAAGTAAAATCTGAAGAGGTGGACACCCATCTAACAGCCGAACTCTCTGACAGAGTATTGCCCTGAAGCAGCATATTTGTACGTTCAAACAGATCGCCTAATAATCCGAAACTAATCCGCCGGTTATCCAAATAATTATCGAGCCCTTTGTTCCAGGCATTATAACTATCCTTGTTGTGTTCGTTTTCCACGAACTGCATCATTACTTTAAAATAATTTAAAAAGTGTGGGTAGGGGCGGGCTTTTCGTGTAAGGAGCAGGTTTGATTTGGTAATAATATCTTCATGGTATCCTTTGAAAAAACTCGTATCGGACCAACGCTCCAGAAATAATTCCAGTACCTCTTCCCTGGAATTGGTGAGGTTTTTTCCAACGTAATCCTCCACCTGTTCAGCAAATTTTTCTTTTTCGTTTGAAAACTTTTTGAGTAACTGGGCATCAGTCACATCTACCAAAACAAATAATCCGACGAGAAGAAGAATAATATTTCGCATTAACTATAACCTATTTTACCCGAAATAAAGATAAAAAAAAACAGCTGTCTTGTATCCGGGGTTTTATTGATTATTATGTTGTTCATAATTCATAATTAAACGGGAAGGATTTTGAAAAGTTATCCCTAATCAGGATTTTATTTCAATAGATTGGGGAAATAATATGAGATGGTCACAAAACCTATTAAATAAAAAATGCCCCGACTTATGCCATAATATAACAAAGGGTGTATGCCAATGGAAAAGAATGGTTTTTTATGCTTTGAATTCAACAGCTATCCAGTTGTTTTTTTCAAGCTGTCGGGTGAGGGTTAATCCTTGCTTTTGCGCTTGTGCCTGAATGACAGGCAGGTCGTGCCGATAAATGCCACTAAGCAGAAGAGTGCCTGTAGTTTTGAGATGTGAGGCATACTTTGGCATGTCGTTGAGAAGAATGTTCCGGTTGATATTTGCTAGGATAATGTCATATTTTTCAACAGGAATAGCTGATGCATCGCCTTTGATTGCTTTTATTCGGGTGACCTTGTTTTTAACTGCATTTTCAATGGTGTTTTCATAAGCCCATGTATCAATATCAATGGCTGTAATACGAGAAGCTTTTTTCAGGCCTGCGAGGATGGCAAGGATTCCGGTGCCGCATCCCATATCCAGCACTGCTTTTTGCTCAAAATCCATTGCCAGCATGCTTTTTATCATGAGGTAAGTGGTTTCGTGATGACCGGTACCGAAAGACATTTTTGGCTCTATGGTAATTATATGTGAAAAATCACCTTTGATGGTATGAAAGGGAGCCCTAACAAGGCAATTATTATCTACGTTGATGGGTTGATAATTGCTTTCCCATTCGGAGTTCCAGTTTTTTTGTTCAATGATTTCAGTATCGAAACCAAACTCTATGGTGTTTTGGTAATGATCTTTTAGCGTTAAAATTTCCTTTTCATTAAAATCTGCTTCAGGAATGTAGGCCAGCAAACCTTCATCTGTCTCCATAAAACTATCGTATCCCAAATCAGATAATTCGGCTGTAATAATTTCCCTTGATTCGGTTGTTGCTGTTGGAAACGAGATATTTACCTGGATGTAGTTCATAAGGAAAAGAAACAGAAGCCTGCCATGGCTTTACCTGACAGGCCTGCCTCTGTAGATAATTATTAGTCAAAGGCTTTAATGATGCCCATAAAATCTTCCGCTTTAAGAGAAGCGCCACCAATCAGTCCGCCATCAACATCAGGATTGGCAAATAATTCGCCTGCATTGGATGGTTTACAACTGCCGCCGTAAAGGATAGAAGTATCATTAACTACCTCGGCTCCAAATTTTTCAGCGAGGTAATCGCGGATAACTTTGTGCATTTCCTGCGCCTGGTCAGAGGTTGCTGTTTTTCCGGTACCAATGGCCCATACAGGTTCGTAGGCAATAACAATTTTTTTGAAGTTTTCCACCGAAAGGTCAAAAAGCGCTTCTTTTAGCTGTGTTTTAACAACGTCAAAGTGGTTGCCTGCTTCACGTTCTTCGAGTACTTCACCACAGCAGAAGATAGGGATAAGATCATTTTCAAGGGCCAGTTTTACTTTTTTATTGAGAATTTCATTTGTTTCTCCATAATAAGAACGTCGTTCAGAGTGTCCGAGGATTACATATTCGGCACCGGTTGATTTAACCATGGCGGCCGATACCTCACCGGTATATGCACCTGAGGCCTGATCAGCACAATTCTGAGCTGATACAAATATCTGTGGGTTGCTTACAACATTTACTACTTCGGTAAGATGAATAAATGGAGTTCCAAGGATTACAGTTACGCCGTTTTCTGTTACCAGATCGTTTATATCCTTTGCCAATGCTACACCTTCCTGGAGAGTTTTATTCATTTTCCAGTTACCGGCTACAATCTTTTTTCTCATGATGATTAATTTTTATTTCTAATGTTAATGATTTTCGAAGGCACAAACCTACACAATTATTTTTTTTTGATGATAAAGGGTACAACATATAAATATTCACATACAGTTTAATTTATGATGTCATTTTGATTTCATCGATGTTTTAAAACACACAAAGGTACAACTAATCATTTGTATTTGACAATTTTGAAGGTGCTATGTTTTGATAAGACCAACCTACAGCGCAGATAGCAAACAGAAATAAAAAGATCAGCGCAAAAACAAGGGCGGTTTCTTTTCTGCTCCGTTGCATATCGAGGCTATAAGAAAGCAGATCTTTTCCTTCCAGTTCTTCAGGAGTAGGGAAGTTATGGTGATGGAACTTATTTATAACAGTACCTTCCTTAATAATCAACAATCCCGGATTTGAACGCACAATGGTTTTCAGTGTAATTTCATCAGCCGTGTAAATCTGGAAATTCAACGGAATTTCCTGTTTCAGGGCTGCAATTTCTTCGTCTGTTGAAGAGGTAACACAAATAAAATCATGGTTACGGTTCATGGCCTGGATGGCCAGTTCATTTGCTTTTATAAATGCTTCTTTATCTGCTTTACTAAAACCATAAGAAACCAACATAAATGAATACCCGGGATTTGACAGCAGGCTTTCAGTATAATCAAAGCCATCGGCTGCAGTGATGGCGAAATCATGGATCGGTGGTTCGTATCCTTTTTTCACAAGTACGGATTTTGTTTCAACCCATTTCCAGGTTGTATCCTGCCATGGTATGCTGTCCGGGGCGAATTCCTGTTGTATACCATCTTTTTCGTAAATAAGCACTGTTTCATACTGGTCGGGTTCAGCATCAGGCGGAATACGCATGCCTTCGGTGATGTTTGCCCCTATCTTATATGGACGAAAATCAATGATGGGCAAATTGTTATAACAATACACAGATAGAAATATACCTGCTAAAGTAAAGCTGGTTATCAACAACCATTCCACTATTCCTTCATATTGTGGCTTAAATTTTTGGCGAAACGCAAAAATAAAAGCGGCAGGTATAAAAAGGATAACATTCTTCCAGAAGGTTTGCCAGTTTGTAAGTATAATGGCATCACCAAAACAACCGCAATCTTTTACGGGATTGGTAAAGGCTATAACAAGGGTGAGCCCTGTGAAAAAAACCATAAGAATAAATGAAACCCAGGCAGTAACCTTCATTCGAAGACCCGTAAATAGCATAAAGCCCACGACAAGCTCCAGTAAACTGAAAAATATAGCTAGGGGCAAAGCAAGAGAATCAAAAAAGCCCATACCAAAGGCTTCAAAGTAATCCTGGATTTTGTACGTATAACCTAGTGGATCAATGGCCTTTACAAAACCTGAGAAAAGAAAAACACTTCCTAAAAATAGCCTGCTTATTAAACGGATGTATTTCACAAGAATAGAATTAAGTTAAACATTTGTTTTTTAATTAATTTCCTGGGCAAAAAAGTCACTGCTCAACTACCTGTGGAACCTGTCTGCCACAGGCAGGCCCTCATAGTTTATTCATTTCCTTTTGTGTACGGCATTGCCTGAGGGTTTCATTCAAATAAAATTTCAATTATACCTGTGTATAATTAAAAGATAATCAGGAAAAATCCAGTTCGTTAATTACCATTGTAAATATTTTTTCAGGAGACAGCATGTTGCCCTCCAAATCATTGCAATCAATTTTTATAAAATCGTCATGTTCTTCAACCTGCCAAAGGTATATTTCCCTAACAAGCTCCTGGAAATCGAGGTGCTCTTCATGAATGTCTTTACTTCCCTTAAGGTAACTCCTGTCATCACCCTCACGTGTTTTGCTCAATTTACTTTTTGTGAATGTGAATGGTACATCAAGGAAAAGGGATTTATCCGGTTTAGGCAGTGCATGATGCTGGTATTCCAGCTCGAGAATCCAGGATTTAAGTTTTTCTTTATCCTCCTGTTTGCTTAGTTTTGCACACTGAAAAGCAATATTTGAAAACACATATCGATCGAGCAGGACAAAATAACCATCCGCTATCCATTTTCTGATTGTATCGGCAGCAGCAGCCCTGTCGCCAGCATAGAGCAAAGCAACAAGGTAAGGATCGACGGCATCATTTTCACCAAACTCACCACGAAGAAACCTGGCGATCATTTCACCATAAAACGGAGAATCAGTCCGCGGAAAGTGAAGATACCTGTATTTAATTTTTTTCTCTTCCAGGTATTTCCTCAGTTTATTTACCTGGGTAGATTTTCCGGATCCATCCAGTCCTTCTATTACAGCAAATTGCATCAAAACAGGTTTAAATCTTTTTTAGTTGTTACTTTTACAGCGTTAACTCCAACGTTTAAAAAATGAAGGTTAAAGATAGTGCTTTTTCCAAAAAACAAACCCTTAATTGCAGGGGACAATTGATTGACCTCAGCAAACCAAAGGTAATGGGGATTTTAAATATTACACCCGATTCGTTTTTTGATGGCGGACGATATCAGGAGTTGTCAAAGGCTTTGGAGCATGCTGGTGAAATGATTGAAAATGGGGCCGATATGATAGATGTGGGAGGATATTCTTCACGTCCGGGTGCTGAACATATTTCTGAAGAAGAAGAATTGCGCAGGCTCAAACCTGTGATTGCCTCTATAAGAAAGAAATATCCTAAAATAATTATTTCGGTTGATACCTTTCGTTCAAGTATTGCCAGACGTATGGTTGAGGACTTTGAGGTGGATATTATAAACGACATTTCAGGAGGTGAAATGGATCCGAATATGTTTTCTACCATTGGAAAACTTGGAGTTCCCTATGTGCTGATGCATATACAGGGTACACCACAGGATATGCAGAATAATCCGGTATATGAGAACATAATGCTTGAGATTATGAATTTTTTTTCTACAAAAGTACATCAGCTTTACAGTGAAGGATGCTATGACGTAATTCTTGATCCCGGGTTTGGTTTTGGTAAAACCCTGGATCACAATTATCAATTGATTCAGCGGTTTGATGAATTTGGCATGATGGAGTTGCCCCTGCTTGTGGGTATTTCCAGAAAATCAATGATATACAAACCCCTGGAAAAGGAGCCCGAAGATGTGCTTTACAGTACGGTTGCCCTGCATACGCTATTGCTGCAAAAAGGGGCTGATATTTTTCGTGTGCATGATGTTGGAGCTGCGGTGGAGTGTTTAAAGGTAGCTTCCCTGGGATTGTAGCCAGCAGGTATTCTTACAGGACAGATAAGACACCAACGCAATAAAAAAATTTATACCTTTATTGCTTCTTATTTTTACAGACATCCATTTAAAGATATACTTCTTTCATGGCATTGACTTTTATAACTGTCCGGATAATAGACCTTATTGATATTTTATTGGTAGCTTACCTTATGTATCTAATATATAAATGGATAAAAGGTACAACGGCTTTTAATATTTTTGTTGGAATCTTTGCTATTTATATTCTTTATCGCCTGGTTAAGGCTTTCAATATGCAGCTTCTTGGTTCGATTCTCGGACAGGTTATCAGTGTAGGAGTACTGGCTTTGATGATTGTATTCCAGCAGGAAATCAGGAGGTTTTTGTTGTATGTAGGTACCCGTTATTTTGGTACGCACAACTTTTCACTTGAAAGTTTTTTTTCAATAAAGGTACAGCAGCAATCAAGGGTTAAAATCAAATCCATTTATAAAGCCTGTACCCTGATGGCCAGAAACAAGGTGGGTGCCTTAATTGTGATTGCCCGAAAAACCAACCTGAATATTTATTCTGAAACTGGCGATTTGATTGATGCCAATACTTCCAGCAGACTCCTTGAAAGCATTTTTAACAAATACAGTCCTTTGCATGACGGAGCCGTGATTGTTATTGATGACAGAATACATGCCGCCCGTTGCGTTCTACCGGTCTCTGAAAACTTTGACCTGCCCCCACATTATGGGATGAGGCACAGGGCCGGGTTGGGGATGAGCGAAAACACTGACGCTTTTGTTATTATTGTTTCAGAAGAATCCGGTTTTATTTCTGTTGCTGATGGAGGTACCATCCGTGAAAATATTGAGCCCAAGAAATTAATGGAATTATTACAGGAAGAATTCGGAGTTAAGACTAAGGCATCATGAATTTAAAGTAAATCCTTGAAGGTTATGATGAACCGGGTGTTTCAAGAAAAACAAGATAATCATTCCATTTCTGCCTTGGGATGTACATTTTTATCCAAAAGACAAGAATAAAACCAGAAATTACCGGTTGGCTATTCCTGGTCGCTTTTTTTTCGCTTGAATATTTTGGCTCTGGATTCTTCCTTATCGATTAACCGCTGGATGTTTTTTTGATGGGTCAGGAGCAGTAACACGGTAATAAGCATCGAAAATATTATGAGGGAAGGTACCGTTGTCTGATATACAAAAATCATTAATATCGGGAAAGAAAAACCAGCGATAAGTGAGCTCAACGACACGTAACGGGTAATGAAAAACACTACCAGAAAAATACCAAAACAGATAAGGGTGGGAATGGGAACGATAGCCAGGACAAGCCCCAGTAAAGTAGCAACACCTTTCCCACCTTTAAAACGGGCGTAAACCGGGAAAATATGGCCCAGCACGGCCACAATCCCCAACAATAAAGAAAAATTAATAAAATCCACGGTGCCAGGCACATAAAAATGAGTAACTTTTGCCAGGCTGACTGCAAACCAACCCTTAAATACGTCTATAATAAAAACCGGGATACCTGCCTGCCAGCCCAGAACACGGACGGTATTGGTAAAGCCTGCATTTCCACTACCGTGTTCACGCACATCAGTACCGTAGAAATACCTGCCTATCCAGACCGAAGAAGGGATGGAACCAAGCAGATACGCAGCTAATATTATTAAAACTTTGAATAATAGTTCAAAATTCATGTTATCGAATCATTTTTATTGGACGTGCAAAGTACGGGATTTTTTTACAACTTCGCAAATTTTACAAAATATTGATAATCAGTGGTTTTTTGTTAATACATGAGCTTTTAGCATGATGTTTTTATCAACTTACATAATGTTATTCCATTTATAATCAGTGGATTATATGAATGGGTGAAAAAAAACCAACAGCCTTTGGATGTGAAAGATATTAATTTCAGGATTTATAACTGTGGGCCAGCAGCTATAAGAGATTTACCTGTTTCATTATCAGTATATTTATCAAAATTTACGATGAATTTTTGTGCCAGTTTCCTGGCTTTTTTTTCCCATTCCTCCGTGTTTTTATAGGTACCTCTGGGATCCAGGATATTGTCATCCACTTCTTTTAATGATTTGGGTACCTGAAGATTAAATATGGGAATGATTTTCATCGCAGTATTTTCAATGGAGTCATCAAGGATACGATCGATAATTGCCCTGGTATCTTTAATGGAAATCCTTTTACCTGTTCCATTCCACCCTGTGTTAACCAGGTATGCGGATGCACCATGAGCTTCCATTTTTTTGACCAGTTCCTCGGCATATTTAGTCGGGTGAAGCGAGAGAAAGGCTTCACCAAAACAGGCCGAGAATGTAGGGAGCGGATTTGAAATCCCTAGCTCTGTACCTGCCAGTTTAGCTGTAAAACCAGACAAAAAATGATATTTTGTTTGATCCGGGGTGAGTTTAGACACGGGCGGTATTACGCCAAAAGCGTCTGCTGTAAGGAATATTACTTTTGAGGCATGGCCTGCTCTTTTTCAGTAAGGTTGAACACAGTAAAAACCTCTGAATTCAAGCCATGCTCTTTCCAATCCGGGTCAACGATTTTGGCCCCGTTTAATGACACAAAATCCGGCTCGCCATAGTTTTCAAGCTCTTCTTCGGTTGGCCTGATGAACATATTTTTAACAAAGTGAGCCTGCCATGCTACTTCCATAATAAAACGGACCTTGAGCCTGCTGTCAGGATTGGTACCACAGAAGGTATCCATTACAAAAAGGCGTTTGCCCGACAGTTGCCTGGTTACCGTATTTTTTAAGTCTTTCCATACAACCGGCGATATGGGTTTATTATCATTTTTACATGAATCGTCGGTCCACCAAATGGTATCGCGTGTGATATCATCTTTTACAATAAATTTATCCCTGGGGGAACGGCCGGTAAACCTTCCGGTCATTACATTCATTGCATCAAGCTCTGTAAGCACTCCGTTTTCATATCCATCCAGGTGGGGTATGGTTTCTTCCTCAAACAATGTTTCATACGAAGGGTTATGTAAAATCTCAGTTACATCATTGATGCCATATTTAGTTAGATCTTTTGGCTTTAGTTTATTCATAATGCTGCATTTTGTAATTAGTAAAATTGAGGGGAGGGCTTCCTGGTAAGTAAAGGTAAGAAAAAATGCAGGTAAAAAGGGTGGGATATGGTTTTTATGTGGTGAGACAGGTGCTTGTTTTGTTACAGTAAATAAATATAGCCCGGATATTTAGTTGTTACTATACATTACCTTCAATGTTTCCTTTGCTTTATTATTTTTTAAGGTACAGAAATATACTCCGGCAGGGATTTTTAACCCTGTGATTTGCAAACTAAATGGGCCCTGAGGAAGCTCCTTGTCCATAATTGTTGCGACTTTCATCCCTTTTAAATTGTAAAGCGTTACCTCATACCTGCCTGCGCGTGGCGCCATGAAGTCGACCCTAAAGTCGGTGGAGAAGGGATTTGGTAATACCCGGAATCTAAAATCGCCAGGCAGGTCTGACTCATCGGGATCCATTACTATCTCAATGGGTGTTGATTCAAAAGTATTCTTCATACTATCGGTAGCCAGCGCAGATATAAGCGCAGTTTTACCCGGGTAGTTTCCGGTGTTCCAAACAATAGAGTAGGTGTTGAAGGGGAAGTCTGCAGCGTTGGTAACTTTTTGCCCAAGGTCGCTACCGTTGAGTTTGAACTGAACCGATTCAATGCCATTTATTCCATATGCGGTGGCCGATAGTTTTACCTGCCGGGCAATATAATCGCCATTGCGAGGGTATATGATGGATGCAAATGGAAGCGTTGCCGGTGCATCTCCGGCAGTATGCCGGTAGGTATCCCACATAGAGTTATGAAAACCGCTGCCATAGTGTCCGCTATTGGTTTTGGTGCCATGCAGCAGAGGGAACCGGCCAACCCCATCTTTAATGCAGTCACCAGGGTTATTGGGGTCGGGCCCCCATGTAATGCCATACTCATCAGAGTTTCCTGCCGCAGCACAAGGGTCGGGTTGGGTCCATGTGCCATGGGTTACCCAACGGTCAACATAGTCGAACAGGGCCAGCGGGTTCCATATTTTTCTTAGTTCGGGCATAAGTAGCAGCGCTAAGGCGGTTCCTTTGAATGGGAGGGAGGTACAGCAGAATTGATAGTATTCACCGGGGATCTGTCCTCCATCGATATACCCGTATGGATCCGCATGTGTTCGCGATCCACCTCCGGTTGATATATTATTCCAGTATGCTGTTTCCGATACCTGGGATGTACCCTCAGAGCCCCAGCCCCAATCACCCCAAAGGGCAAAGCCGTCGGTTCCGTAGTAAACCAGATAATCCTCGTAGAATCGTAGATCGTGTATTTTGCTTTTCATCAGCTCATCGCCCAGAAGGGTAACAAAAAATACGATGGGCAGCTTATGTCCGGGAGCTTCGCCGCTTCCCCTGTTCCAGATTCCACCGTTATCAACAATATGATAGTAGTCTATACCACACTGAAGGTATGCAATCATAGCTTTCATGTATTCTTCCTCGTTTCCTTCAACCATAAGCCTGAGTGCAGCACTGGCTGTACGTTGAGCAATTGCCGATCCGTAATCGGGCAGGTTGTTCAGGGGTCTGGATCGGCTTGCTCCTCTTCCATAGAGAATATGATCCATCTGAACATTTTCAAACCAGCCAACAACCGCTTCGAACGATGGCGTTTTCGGCACTTCGGCCTTTAGTGCAGGTATTAACTCACGCTTTATATCCTCAACTTTATAGTAGGGTTTACTGGTTCCAACATAGGGCGGACGGAATACCTCAGCTCCATTTCCGGGCGGAACCTGTTCCACCACTGTAAGAACTGCTGCAAAGAGCAGGCTGGGTCTTAGATCCTCGTTGAAGGGTGTTCTCGATACGGTTTTAATAATTGACTCCGTCGCTTTGGTTGTGTATGGCAATGATGGTACCAGGTCTGTATTGAAGGCTTCAACCCTAACATCGAATCCATTGGCGGTTCCGGGTGTCGGGTTCACTTCCCATCCATGGTGTGTGCCATCGAAATCGGGAGTAATGGAGGTAATAGTAACGGGACCAAGCACCCAGTAATCACCGTTGGCGAATTGTCCGTATTGATGTTCTTCGGCAAAAATCCAGGTAACTTCATGCTGAGATATCTCGTTTGTCATGCCCAAATCCTGAGTAAAAGCAATACGTATCGAATTAGTAAAACAAACAACTATACCAATAAATAATCTGAAATATCTCAAATTATTTCTTTTCTTCTCATGCATCATGTTTTTGATATTATATAACCTTTTTGTTTAAAAGTACACGAATCGGTGTTGTAAATATACCCAAAATTGCAGGAGAACCATAATGTGCTCTGCAAAAGAGTTGGTTAGTATGCAATAAAGGCAGAATAGGGGTTGGTTTTTCACTAAAGTTCGGTCAGTATAGTTAAATGGCATGCTTACCACATATATTCCATTTTAACAAAAAAAAAGGCCACCCAATCGGGCAGCCTTTTAATATAGTTTCGAAATAAACTTATTATCTCAATGCAGCCTGTGCAGCAGCCAAACGTGCAATAGGCACTCGGTATGGTGAACAGCTCACGTAGTTCATTCCCACCCTGTGGCAGAATTCTACTGAACTTGGTTCGCCCCCATGTTCACCGCAAATACCAACTTTAAGGTCAGGACGGGTGCTGCGGCCTTTTTGGGTACCCATTTCAACAAGCTGGCCTACACCTTCCTGATCCAATACCTGGAACGGGTCGTTTTTCAACAGGCCTTTTTTCAGGTAAATAGGCAGGAACCGACCGGCATCGTCACGAGAATAACCATAAGTCATCTGTGTCAGGTCGTTTGTACCAAATGAGAAGAATTCAGCTACTTCGGCCATCTCATCAGCAATAAGCGCTGCACGTGGAATTTCAATCATGGTACCTACCAGGTAATCGATTTTTTCGCCACGTTCTTCAAACACTTTTTCTATTGTGCTGCGTACGATTTCTTCCTGAGCTTTCAGCTCCTTTTTAGTTCCGGTAAGCGGAATCATAATTTCAGGAATGGTAGTAACGCCTTCTTTATTCAGGTCAAGACAAGCTTCAATAATCGCTCGTGCCTGCATTTCTGTAATTTCAGGGTAGGTATTACCCAAACGGCAGCCACGGTGTCCCAACATTGGGTTAAACTCGGCAAGATCCTCCACTGTTTGTTTTACCACATCAACAGAGATGCCCATTTCGTCGGCCATGGCCTGTTGGTTTTCCGGCTCATGCGGAACAAACTCGTGTAAGGGCGGGTCAAGCAGACGAACAGTTACCGGCAGTCCATCCATGGCTTTAAATACATCTTTAAAGTCCTGACGCTGAATTGGCAGCAGTTTCTCAAGCGCTTTTCTGCGTCCTTCTTCATTGCTGGAAAGAATCATCTCGCGCATACGGACCAGGCGTTCTCCTTCGAAGAACATGTGCTCGGTACGGCACAGTCCGATGCCTTCTGCTCCAAAACTACGTGCCTGTGTAGCATCGCGTTCAGTTTCAGCATTGGTACGTACTTTAAGGGTACGGTATTTGTCGGCCAGTTCCATGATTTTTCCGAAATCGCCACTTAGCTCAGGTTCAATGGTTTTAATCTTTCCATCATAAACCTCACCGGTAGAACCATTTAATGAAATCCAGTCACCTTCTTTATAGGTTTTACCACCGGCTACCATGGTACGCTCTTTACCATTTATTTTACATTCACCGGCTCCAGAAACACAACATTTACCCATACCACGGGCAACAACAGCTGCGTGCGAAGTCATACCCCCGCGAGCTGTAAGGATACCTTTTGCAATATCCATACCTTCAAGGTCTTCAGGTGATGTTTCAATACGTACAAGAATAGAAACAGGGAATTTGCTTGCTTCATCAGCATGGAATACAATCTGACCTGTGGCAGCACCTGGCGAAGCAGGCAATCCTTTTGCCACAACAGAAGCTGATTTAATGGCTTCTTTATCAAATACAGGGTGTAGCAACTCATCCAGCTTATTAGGCTCCTGACGCAAAATAGCAGTTTTTTCGTCGATAAGTCCTTCGCGTACCAGGTCCATGGCAATTTTTACCATAGCGGCAGCAGTACGTTTTCCATTACGTGTTTGCAGCATCCATAATTTACCGTCCTGGATGGTAAATTCAAGGTCCTGCATGTCTTTATAGTGGTTTTCAAGGTTCTTCTGAGTTTCAAAAAGTTCCTGATAGGCTTTTGGCATTAATTCTTCCAAAGAAGGGAATTTAGAAACTCTCTCTTCTTCTGAAACACCAGCCAGTTTGGCCCAGCGAAGTGATCCCTCTTTAGTAATTTGTTGTGGAGTACGTGTACCGGCAACCACATCTTCACCCTGGGCATCAATGAGGTATTCACCGTTGAATACGTTTTCTCCGGTAGCAGCGTCACGGGTAAAGGCAACACCTGTACCTGAGTTGGAACCCATGTTACCGTATACCATGGCCTGTACGTTAACGGCAGTACCCCATTCCTCTGGAATTTGGTTCATGGCACGGTAGTATTTGGCACGTGGGTTCATCCAGCTGTCAAATACTGCTGTAACAGCTCCCCATAATTGTTCCCATGGATCGGTTGGGAAATCACGGCCTGTATTTTCTTTAACAGCCTTTTTGAACTTGTCAACCAGTCCCTTCAGGTCTTCAACATCAAGATCGATGTCGTTTTCAATACCTTTTGCTTCTTTTACCGATTCGATAATTTCTTCAAAAGGATCAATATCTTCTTTTGATGCAGGCTTCATGTCAAGCACTACATCACCGTACATTTGAACAAAACGACGGTAGGAATCCCATGCAAAACGTTCGTTACCAGATTTTTTAGCAATACCCTGAACAGCTTCGTCGTTCAATCCAAGGTTAAGTACAGTATCCATCATACCAGGCATAGATACCCTGGCACCGGAACGTACCGAAACCAACAAAGGATTTTCTTTATCACCGAATTTCATTCCCATGATAGACTCGATGCCGGCGATGGCTTGTTCTACTTCTTCTTTTAACAACTCAATTGTTTTTTCATGACCAAGCTTGTTATACTCGGTACAAACGTCAGTGGTGATTGTAAAGCCTGGGGGTACCGGAACACCAATCAGGTTCATCTCTGCAAGGTTAGCTCCTTTACCACCGAGAAGGTTTTTCATATCAGCTTTACCCTCAGCTTTTTTATCACCAAAGGTATACACACGTTTTACTTTTGACATTTTTTTTAAGTTTTAAATTATTGTATATCGAATTATCTCAATTTATGTCTTATTTCAATTGCATTTTTTAAGGGGAACAAAGTTATCAATTTTTCCTTAAGTAGAATTGTTCGCCATCCTAAATTGCATTCTCTGTGCTTTTCAAAAAAGATTGTAAAAATAACACTTTAATGGTATGAGTCATAAAGAAATATCAAGTTTTTGAAATAGTTTTACCATAGCCCTTTATTCTTCTGGGTCCACCTTATATTTTTACGGTTACCGGGAATATCAAATCCAATAAATATTTTTCGACATGTTACACAACAAATCACAGCTATCTTGTGTTAGTAATGATGAAATAATTCATAATTTCATATTTACAAAAAAATATGAATTTGATTTGTTAGTCTTTATGTAGATTTAAAACACACAGACATGGCAAAGAAAAATGAAAAAAATGAACCGGTAGAACTTGAAAGCCTTCCTGGCTTACTGGTTTATCCAACCGGTGAGATAAAATATAAAGATACGTTGGAACCCAAAAAGGTTGGGTTGGTACGTGGCTATCAGTACATTAGTTTGGGAAAGCGAAAGTTTTATGTGCACAAAGTGGTAGCAGAGGCTTTTGTGCCCAACCCGGAGAACCGGCGGGTGGTTATTCATAAAGATGGAGATTTGCTGAACAATCATTATACAAATCTGGAGTGGGCCAGCAGGATAGATGCACAGGTACACAGTTACAAGATAAGTGGCAAGGATCCCGGCTACCGGTTTTTGACTGAAGCAGACCAAAAGTTTATCCTGGCTCAGCTTAAAAAAGGCATTCCTGCATCCATCCTTGCCAAGCAATTTAAGGTTTCGGAAATGAAAATCAGCCGTTTACGTAAAGGAAAGCGCGTGTTATAATAATTATTATTTTTGGGCCGTAAATATTTGATGATACAATTGGTATTACTGTCAATAATTATTGCCCATGTTTGAAAATATACGAGCTAAAATCCTTGCTATTGATTCCCTTGAAAATTTCAGGAATGACAATTCAGATAAATGTATCGTGTTTTGCACCGGATGTTACGACATCCTTCAATCAGGCCATGCAGTGTTCTTTAATCAATGCAAGGAATTTGGCGATATCCTTATAGTAGGTGTTGGACGTGATTCGGTAATTGAAAAACTGAAAGGCCCCAGCCGGCCTGTTAACCCCGAGAACAACAGGCTTTATCTTGTAGCGGCATTGCAGGATGTGGATTTTGCTTTGTTAAATGACACCGTTATTGAGGAAGGAAAAATTGATTTTCATCGGATTATTGCATCGTTAAAGCCAGATGTATTTGTAATAAATGATGATGATTCGGCGCTGAAATATAAAAGGAAGCTTTGCGATAAATATGGTACCAGGATTGAATTTGTATCCAGAATTGTCCCCCCGGAACTTGAGCCAACCTCTACCAGCCGGATCATTGATAAGATAAATTTTAAATACCGTGCCCCGCTTCGTATTGATTTTGCAGGAGGCTGGACTGATGTACCCTACATCATGGGCGATAAAAAAGGCTATGTTTCAAATATTGCCATAACGCCAATGATAGAATATAAAAACGGCCAGTTTAACTTCTCGGGCTACCCCAGAGGTAGCGGATTAAGTACCTCAACTGCAGTAAAAATACTGGAACTAATCAGCGCAAAAACATACAACTCAGATTCCCGGACTTTATCTCAAATTGGCGAAGACCTGTTTAATCTTGAAAATAAAGAACTAAACTGGGCCATTGGACGGCAGGACCAATATGCCATTGTATTTGGCGGGTTCAACTGTTTTGAGTTTGGCGAAGATTATGGAAAACGACTCGAAATAAATATCCCAAAGGAAACGCTCGAAGAGTTTAAAAAGGGATTGCTGCTGCTTCACACTGGAGTTTCACGTAATGCACAATCAGCAGTTGAGCAGGTATATAAAAACTATCAATCTCCTGAAGGTCAGGATGCCCTGAGCAAGCTTTCTGAATGCGGACTTGAATTTGCCCATGAGTTACAAAAAAATAATTATATTGGTTGTGCCGAAATTATGCATGAAAATTTTGAAGCACAAAAGCAACTTGCCCCAGGCACATCCAATGAAGCATTGGAAGAAATGTACAGCTATGCACGCGAAAACGGAGCATACGGTGGTAAAATTGCCGGAGCAGGCGGGGGCGGAGCTTTCTTGTTTTATTGTGATGACGTTGAGCATCTTAAGAACGTCATGAAAGCCCGGTTTATTGATTGCTTTGAGATTGACTTTGAATTTTGCTATAAAGACATTAAAAGGCTGAATAAAGTCTGACGAACATTTTATATTTGATGATGTTAATGTATTAAATTTCAATTTATGATACTATGAAGGCACTTCGCAAGAATATTTTGATTCCATTTGACTTCAGTGAAGTTTCCGAAAATGCATTAAAACACGGACTTGAAATAGCCAGGTTTATCAAGGGAAACGTGCATCTTTTATTTATCCTTGAAGCTGGGGATATGATTGCCAAGTTATTCAGGAACGACAATGAACTTATCAAATTAAGCATTGAAACAAAATCCAAGCTGGATAAACTGGCTGATCGGTACCGCAAGGAAACAGGAGTAGCCATACATACGGAGGTTGTTTCGGGCAAAGTGTATGAGGAAGTCTTAAAAATGGCTGAAAAAATAAATGCCCGGTTTATTATCCTTGGCGATGATCATCGGGAAAAGTACTCCGAGAACAGCCTCAGCAGCAGTGCCACTGCCATTATCAGCCGGTCTGAGTACCCTGTGATAATTGCCAAAGGTGAAAACACCGGCGTTCCAAAAAAAATTGTGGTACCCCTCGATTTAACCAAGCAAACACGCTACCAGGTTTTTAATGCGATTGCGTTTGGCATTCATTATCAGGCCAAAATATATCTGGTTTCAGTAGTGCAGGGTGGAATTAATGTATTGAAAAGCAGAATATACAGTAAATTGAAAAAAGCGCAACAAACCATCCTCGAAAACGATGTGCCATGTGAGATTCATGTTTATGAACGAACCGACGCTCCTGCCTACAGGAAAGTACTTGAATACATAAAGGAAGTGGATGCAGATATGCTTTTGATGATGACACATCAGGAAGGATTAAAAAATGACAATTATATAGGTGCATTTGCTTATCATATAATTAACGAATCGGATATTCCTGTATTGGCGCTTACTGATGAAGCTGGGGAACCGGATGTAACAGCTGTTCTGAAAAAGATTGTCGATCCGATAGGGATTTTATTTGATAGAAATGCAAAAACCGCAAAAAAAGACTAGTATGTAAAGGATGCTTTTAGTGACATCAATCAAAAATTTTTATCTTATCAGGTTACCCAGCAACCAATGACTACATTTATTTTTTTGAGCATATTAACGGTATTGGCATTTATTTATCTCTTCGAAAAAAAGTGGTTTGGTAAATATGGTGAATATGCTTTTGCACTTGCCTTATCGGGGCTGTTTATTTTTCACCTGTTACCCATGCATCAGTCCGATGGCTCAATTAACCTGCCATTTGTCTCCGGTCTGGATCTTTATATCAATATTTCGGTTGATGCTCTGGGACGGATGTTTGTTTTACTGATTTCTCTTATTGGAGCCATTATTTTTCTGTATACTAAAGCATACATGAAGCCATACCCTGATCGCAGACGGCTTACTTTTTTCCTGATGATTTTTACCATATCCATGTTGGGCATGGTTTCCACCCCAAATCTTTTGTTATTGTTTGTTTTCTGGGAGATAACGAGCGTATCATCCTTTATCCTTATCGGGTTTGAACATAAAAGGCAGGAAGCACGCACAGCAGCCTTACAGGCCATGTTAATTACCGGTTTTGGAGGATTATTGCTTTTGTTTGGATTCCTTATGATTTATCAGATTACAGGATCCTTTAACCTTGATGCAATTTTAGCAGATAACGGAACACAGATTAAGGAACATGAATGGTATCCTTATATTCTGGCATTTATTCTGGCCGGAGCGTTTACAAAATCGGCCCAGTTTCCTTTTCATTTTTGGTTGCCCGGAGCCATGCAGGCGCCGACACCGGTTAGCTCATTTTTGCATTCGGCAACCATGGTGAAGGCTGGTATTTTTGTTTTGGCAAAACTAAACCCCGTTATGGGAGGAACTGATGAATGGTATTATTCCATCAGCCTGATAGGTAGCATTACCATGTTTATAGGAGCATACCTGGCAATATTTCAAACCGATTTAAAAAAAATACTGGCGTTTACGACCATAAGCGCTCTTGGTACGATGGTACTGTTGTTAGGGCTTGACACCGATCTTTCTTATAAAGCCTTTTTTGTTTTTCTAATCGTACATGCTTTTTATAAAGCGGCTTTATTTATTACCGTCGGTGTAATTGATAAAAACACAGGTTCCCGTGACATTACAGAGCTTTCGGGGTTATTTAAAAAATTACCGGTAATAAGTGTGTTTGCAATCTTGTCATTATGGTCCATGGCCGGTTTACCACCAATGCTTGGCTTTATCGGAAAAGAGCTTATTTATGAAGCCAAAATACAAATTCCGGGAATCTTATCTTATATTATCATTTTTGCGGTTGCGGCAAATATTTTTATGGTAGCAGTTTCGTTAATTATTGGTATTCGATTGTTTGGAGGACGTTTAAAGTTACCCGGCGAATTTAAAAACAAACGCTATGTTGCATTTGGTCTTGGGCCCGTTGTGCTTGCAACCGGTGCAATTATTCTAGGGCTTATCCCGAGTCTTTTACAATCGTTCATGGAACCTGCCATTCAATTGATTCGCCCTGAAATATCCTATCTAAAACTCAAACTGTGGCATGGTTTCAATCCGGTTTTTTTACTTAGTGTTTTTACAGTTTTGATGGGGGGAGTGGTTTATTTATTTCATGGAAGATTTATTCATGCCATGCGGTTTTTGAACAAACATTTGTTTAAGATTAGTTTCGCTGAAAATTTTAATGATTTCATCAAAGGATTTTTAGGGTTTGCTTTGGCTAATACCCGGTTTATTCAGCATGGACATAACCGTAAATATCTTTTGGTCATATTTATTTTCACCAGCGGACTGGTATGGTACCAGCTTTATTCTACTGGTGGTTGGGTATGGTCATTTAATCAAGAAAATATTTATCTGCATGTTACCATGTTAGCGTTGGTAATGATAATAGCAACATTCTTTGTGGTATTTACACAAAGCCGTTTAACGGCTGTGGTAACTATGGGGGTAATTGGCTATTGTATTGCTTTGCTTTTTGCTTTCTACGGGGCTGTTGATTTGGCCATTACCCAGATAATAGTTGAAACCATTATTTTAGTGCTATTTGTAATGGTTGTGAAATACCTCCCGATATTTGCGCGTTTATCACCAACGCGAAACCGCATTTTCGATGGAATAATAGCACTCAGTGTTGGCGGATTTATCACAGCGCTAATCATTAAATCAGGATACCTGAACCTGGCAAAACCGATTTCTGAATATTATTTGGAAAACAGTTATTCAAAAGGCTTCGGAAAGAACATAGTCAATGTAATTCTTGTGGATTTCAGGGCGCTGGATACGATCGGTGAGATTACTGTATTGGCGGTTGCTGCAATTTCTATCCTGGCATTGCTTACCCATACGGTGATGTTAAAAGAAAACAAAAATAAGCAAAAGCTATGAACACATTTGTATTCAGGTTAACAGCCAAGGTATTTTTGCCAATTATTGCCGTTTTATCGGTATTGGTATTGCTTCGGGGCCATCATCAGCCTGGTGGTGGGTTCATTGGTGGTTTGATGCTTGGCCTGGGATTTTTGTTTTATGCCATTGGAGTTGATTTTGCCAGAGCCCGGCAATTGATGGTCCTAACACCCCAACACTTTATTGGTGTGGGTTTAGGTCTTGCAATATTCAGTGGTTTTTTTGGTTGGTTTTTTCATGAACCTTTTATGACAGGTAAATGGATAAGTTTTAAACTTTTCGGTTTAACTGAAATTAAATTGGGTACGCCTTTATTGTTTGATTTCGGAGTTTATTTTACAGTTTTTGGAGTTTTTACTCTTATTATGTTTACTATAACAAAAGAATTAAAATGGAAGTAATACTGGCGTTATCTATAGGAGTGTTATATTCAGGAGGCATTTATCTTTTGTTAAGACGAAGCCTGGTTAAGTTTATCCTGGGGATTATAATGCTGGGAAATGCTACAAACATGATTATTTTTATCTCATCGGGGTTGACTGAAGGCCGTCCTGCTTTTATTGAAGCTGGTGCCTATGCTGCCGATCCAGGTGTGTCCGATCCGTTACCCCAAGCATTGATCCTGACAGCTATTGTTATTGGTTTTGCTATCGTGGCTTTCACCTTAATACTTAAATATAAATTTTACAAGGCGACTGGCACGTATGATATTGACCAACTTGTAGAAACTGATAAAGTAGAATAACTATGTTACCTGTATTACCTGTATTACCAGTTATCCTGCCCCTTTTATTTATAGTGCTCTTGTCTTTTTTCAAGAACAAAAGCAAATGGGTACCCATTATCAGTGTTGCAGGTACGTCGGCCCTTACCATAATTTCTTTGGTTATTATTCAAATCGTACATCAGCAGGGCATTATGGTTCTTTATGTCGGCAACTGGCAGGCACCTTTTGGCATCAGCCTGGTGATTGATCTATTCAGTGCAATAATGCTGGTTGTTTCATCAATTGTTTCCCTGGCCGTTGCAATTTATGCGAGCACTGGGGTTGCCACTGAACTGCGACGGTTCTTTTACCTTTTGTTTTTTGCCCTGGTAATGGGCGTAAACGGGGCATTCAGCACAGGTGATATTTTTAATTTATATGTTTGGTATGAGTTAATGCTGATGGCTTCTTTTGCCCTTATAACCCTTGGTGGTACAAAGCAACAACTTGAGGGAGGGATTAAGTATCTGAGCATGAATCTTGTATCATCCCTTTTCTTTCTTGCCGGAATAGGCTTTTTGTATGGACAGACTGGTACCTTAAACATGGCTGATTTAGCTCAGCTTCTGCGTGTTGCTGATGAATCCATTCAGGTTGAGGCTTCGGCTATGCTTTTTTTTGTTGCCTTTAGTATCAAGTCAGCGCTATTTCCGGTTTTTTTCTGGCTGCCTTCTTCATACCATACCCCTGCATTGCCTGTTACAGCTTTGTTTGCCGGGTTACTTACCAAAGTGGGTGTTTATTCAATGATACGGTTTTATACCTTGATTTTTGTGAATAACATCGATTTTTGGCAGAATTTGATTCTTATCGTTGCCGGATTTACTATGGTGGTGGGTGTAATAACGGCTGCTTCACAATATGGAACGAAAAAAATTCTTTCTTTCCATATTATCAGTCAGATTGGATATATGATTATGGGATTGGGTATTTTTACCCCTCTGGCACTGGCCGGTGCTATCTATTACATGGTGCATAATATGTTTGCAAAAACAAATGCATTTCTTGTTTCTGGCATTGTAAACCATCTGATAGGTACGTATGATTTGAAGAAAGCCGGCGGAGTATATAAGAAATACGCCTGGGTGGGTTTTGTTTTCCTGGTTTCGGCATTTGCCCTTGCAGGAGTTCCCCCTCTGTCGGGTTTTTTTGGAAAAGTTGCATTGATTAAGGCCGGGCTTGACGCTGACAGGCTTATTATTGCCATGGTTGCATTGCTTGTTGGTTTCTTTACACTTTTTTCAATGTTAAAAATATGGATGGAGGTTTACTGGAAACCTGGTCCCGAAAATTTGGAAGTTGTAGTTATGGACAATGAAAAAGCAAAGACACCCATCAGCATGCGTTTACCGGTATGGGGATTAGCACTGATGAGCATTATTTTGGGCTTGGGAACAGGTTATTTCATGGAAATATTCCTTGATGCCGGAAGGCAGTTGTTAAATCCTATGGAATACATCAGGGCAGTAATGCCTTAAGTTGATTTTTGAAATGCTTTTTTTAAAAACACAAGTTATGATTGTATTGAATTTTATAGTGTTTGGGTTTTATTATGCATGGAACATGGGCCTTTCAAGTACAAGGTTGCTTATTGATATATTACGGCCTTCGATGCCATTGTATCCGGGTATTATTGAAATTCCGGTTTCATTGACTAACAACCGGCAATACATGGCATTTTTTAATCTGGTAACCATGACGCCAGGTACACTGAGCATTGTGTATTCAAAAGATTATAAATCACTTTTCGTGCATAGCCTGTACCTGAAAGAAGAAGAAAAGGTAATTGAAGGGATTGGAAAACTTGAACGTAGAATAAAACAGATTTTTAAATAAACTCATTGTATGGAAACCTGGTACCTTATCTTATTTGCAGTATTAATCCTCTCAATGTTTCTGGCACTGATACGGATAATTATTGGGCCTACCTTACCTGACAGGGTTATTGCCCTTGATATAATAGCCTATATTCTGATTGCATTGTTGAGTGTATTTCTGGTTTATACTAAAGAGACTATATATCTGGATGTGATCCTGGCTTTAACTCTTGTGGCGTTTTTCGGAACTGTTTTTATTGCACTTTATCTAAAAAAAAGTTTTTAGGATGACTGAAATGTTAGTTCTCATTTTGCTGAGTATTGCAACTGTGTTTATTTTTGTTGCATCCATCGGATTGTTGCGTTTGCCTGATCTTTATATGCGAATGCATGCCGCAACCAAAGCAACTTCTTTTGGAGTGGTTATATTTTTAGTTGCCATCTTTATATTTGATCCCACTCTGGCAACATTTATTAAAGCCCTGATGATTATTCTTTTCATTTTTGTTACGGCTCCTGTGGCATCTCATCTAATCAGCCGCATTGCTCATCATCACAAGGTTCCACAATCGAGAAAAATGGTGCGGGATGATTTGGATGAGAAAAAAAATCCCTTATAAGGTGGCATATTTACGCTCTGTACCCGGGTTTTCTTGCGTCTCATCTGCCAGGTTACGGAATAACAAACAGCTTGATAACAAGTAGAGGAAAAAATGAATATATTTGCTACCGGAGGGCATAGAACGGAGATATTTATGAAAGAAAAAATACAAGATTGGGTGGATCAATTTGAAAAAGCCGGTGCGCAGGAAGTAATCCGGTTTTTCTTAAAGGAGTTTGAAGGTAGAATCGCTTTATCCTCCAGTATGGGGGCTGAGGACCAGGTATTGACCGATATGGTTTGCAAAATTGATAACTCAGCTAAAATATTTACCCTGGATACAGGAAGGCTTTTTCCTGAAACCTATGATGTAATTGACCAAACCAATAAAAAATACGGGATCAATATCGAAATCTATTTCCCAAATAAGGAAGATGTTGAACCTATGGTCAAAGAAAAAGGCATGAACCTTTTTTACCATAGCATTGAAAACAGAAAACAATGTTGCTATGTACGTAAAATTGTTCCCCTGAAGAGGGCTTTTAAAGGACTGGATGCATGGATTTGTGGTTTACGCAGAGAGCAATCGGTTACCCGCTATAATACAAAGGTTGTTGAATGGGATGAAGGCAACGGGATGATTAAAATCAATCCCCTGATTGACTGGAGTGAAAAACAACTTTGGGATTACATTCATGCAAATGAGGTGCCCTATAACAAGTTGCATGACAAAGGTTTTCCAAGCATTGGTTGCCTGCCTTGTACACGGGCGGTAAAACCCGGCGAGGATATCCGGTCCGGACGCTGGTGGTGGGAAGAGCCCGAGCAAAAAGAATGTGGGCTGCATAACCGTCCGGTTAACCATTCGAATACCGGAAACGAAACTGCTTAACCGCATGTAGTTTTCATTTTTTTTTACATTTTATCCTGATTATTTTCAACCATATTAAGATATGGTGTGTTATAAAAATGTATTTATATGTTTTATAACTATGAAATATACTTCAGAAATTATCATTAAGGCCCCTGTTGAGAAGGTTGTTCAGCTATTTGTTGATCCTGATAAAATGAAGTTTTGGCAACCGGAACTGATCAGTATAGAACATATTAGTGGTGAGCCTGGCAAGCCAGGTTCTAAAAACTTGCTGTATTTTAAGAAAGGCAGGCGGAAGGCTGCTCTAATTGAGACCATTCATGTGAATAAACTTCCGGAAGCATTCATTGCCACTTATGAAACAAAAGGAGTCTTTAACCGGATGAGAGCTGAATTTAGTCCAGTCAGGAATAATACCAAAACACGTATAAAAACTTATAATGAATTTCAGCTCTCTGGTCATCTGAAACTTATGGCCTGGTTAATGCCAAATACATTTAAAAAGCAGTCGCAAAAAAGCCTTGTATTATTGAAGCAATATATCGAAGGTAGATCAAGTTAGTCACCGAGGCTTTCCATTTCAGCTTGCAGGGCAGCCATCTTTATAGCTGTGATTGCCGCTTCATCCCCCTTGTTGCCATGTTTGCCGCCTGCACGTTCAAGTGCCTGTTGCTGATTGTCGGTAGTAAGCACACCAAAAACAAAAGGAATGTTGTAGTTCATGTTTAATTCTGTAATTCCATGTGTAACACTCTGACAAATATAGTCGAAATGCCTGGTTTCGCCCTGAATAACACATCCCAGGCAGATGACAGCATCTACATCAGCGAATTCCCCAAAAAACTGACCGCCTAAGGTTAACTCAAAGCTTCCAGGGACAAATTTTTGAATGATGTCTTTTTCCTTTGCTCCGTGTTTCAGCAACGTGTTTTTTGCTCCTTCAAGCAGCTTAAGGGTAACTTCCGGATTCCATTCGGCTACAACAATTCCAAACTTCATCTCTTTGGCCGAGGGAACTTTCTCCGGATCGTAAACAGATAGATTTGTAGTAGCCATGCGGACAGATTATTGCATTTTTAATTCGACCTTGGCAATGTATTTTTCAATATTGCCTCCTTCGGCGGAGTTAATAAAGTCTTTTTTGATTTTTGTATAGGTTTCCAGCGCTTCGTTGAAATTATCCTGTGATTCATACAACCTTCCAAGCTTCATCAGATAAATTGGTGTGCTGAACTCATTTGTTGAGTAGTTAACAGCCCGCTTGTAATAGTTTTCGGCTTTGCCCGGATCATCCATTTGTAAATATGCATCCCCAATGGCCCCCAGGCTCAATGCCCCTATAATTTCGTCATTTACGTCAAAATCTTTCAGGCTTTCAATGGCTGCTTCGTAATTTCCCAGGTGAAGTTCTGAAATGCCTTTGTAATATTGAGAAAGGTTCGATGATTTTGTGAGTCCGTATTCATCAATAATATCTTCAAAACCATAGTTATTGCCGTCGCCTTGAAGGGCCAGTCTGAAAGAATCAGATCTAAAGTAGTTTTCAGCAACAAACATCTGTTCGCGTGCTTCGGTTTCACGGGGCGCAAGGTAAAGCTTCTTATATCCGTAGTAACCTCCAAACAGGATGAATATCACCAATAAAATAATTGTTAAGCTCTTTTGGTTGTCCTCAATATATTGCTCGGTTCTGGTCAATACACTTTCAACTCCTTCAAAACTGTCGTGTGTTTGCTTCTTCTTATTTGCCATGTTTATTAGCTATTTATCAAGTTTTCAATCGCGACGCAAATGTAAACTTTTTTCGCTTATTATAAAATTATGTGAATAAGAATTTTTGCTTTAATCACCCAACCGGCTATTATGCATTAAGAGTGCAGCGCCAAATACCCCAGTACAGTCACCAAGCAATGGTTTTAAAACCGGTGTGTGCAACCGGATATTGAAAATAAAATCGTTGATTGCTTTTTTTCTTCTGTTTTTATGCCACCCGGTTCAATACCGGATTATGCTTCCAAAGAAAAAAAACGCCGGAAAAAGGGCGGTTTATATTTGTTGGTTATGCCTGTACTTAATTAACGATTTGTTTTCGTATTTCAGTTACTTTACCGTTGATTTGTTTAAGCTGTTCAACCGAAGCATTGATGTTATCAGGTTGTACTTCAAATTCTTCAAAAATGGGTTGAAGTTCTTTTAGTTCGGGTAAAAGATTTGCAATGGTTTCATCTTCATTATACTGACCAAGGAGCTGAATCAGATTTTTTAAAGATATTTTTTGTTCTTCCAGCCGCTTCATGTATTCAAAATCCTCATTTTCATTCTCAAGATCAAAAACTTCAGAGGCAAGATAAAGGGCTTCAATCCATCCTCCCAATACAATTAAGGCCGAGGCACTTTCGCGGTCATTCTCTTTTAAATAACTCCGGCTGACTTCATATACTTCATCAGCAATCTTGTTTAAAGAGTCTTTGTTGGTGATGTTTTGTTCAAGCCTGTCAGAGGTTCCGTAAATAAAATCTTCCGGAATCCCAAGTTCTTCAGCCAGACGATACATAGCTGAAAAATAACTGCCTGCCTTTTGATATTGTTCAAAAACCCGGGCATAAACCAAATCAACAGCATATACACCAAGATTAAGTGCTTTTTCTGAACTGGCAATATATTGATTTGCTTTTTCAACCGG